>DASWYJ010000082.1:0-5327 GCA_036405035.1 Burkholderiaceae bacterium | reverse complement strand
TGGGCGAAGTTGATGAGGTTGATGATGCCGTAGACCATGGTGTAGCCCAGCGCCACCAGGGCATACATGCTGCCCAGCACCAAGCCGTTGATGATCTGCTGCAGCAGGATGTCGAACTCCATGGCTGCATTCTGACATGCGGCCTGCGCGTTCCCGTGCCTGCGCCCCCGCAGGGGTTGCGGGTGTTGGCGCACGCCTACAACGCGGCCGGCGCTGCGCGCCTTTGGTGCTCAGCGGGGCGGTTTGTCGCCGGCCGCAGCGTCCAGGCCGCGCAGAAAGGCCAGCTTTTCGGCAATGCGCGCTTCCAGCCCCCGGTCGGTGGGCTGGTAGAAACGGGCCTGCAAGCCCTCGGGCAGGTAGCGCTCGCCGGCCGCATAGGCATGCGGCTCATCGTGTGCATAGCGGTACTGCTGGCCATAGCCCAGGTCCTTCATCAGCCCGGTGGGTGCGTTGCGCAGGTGCACCGGCACCGGCGCGCTGCCGTGCTCGCGCACATAGGCACGCGCCGCCTTGTAGGCGGTGTACAGCGCGTTGCTCTTAGCCGCCACCGCCAGGTACACCACCGCCTGCGCCAGCGCCAGTTCGCCCTCGGGCGAGCCCAGCCGCTCGAAGGTATCCACCGCATCGAGCGTGAGGCGCAGCGCGCGTGGATCGGCCAGGCCGATGTCTTCGCTGGCCATGCGCACCAGCCGACGGCCGAGGTAGCGCGGGTCAGCGCCGCCGTCGAGCATGCGGGCGAACCAGTACAGCGACGCGTCGGGGTCCGAGCCGCGGATGGACTTGTGCAGCGCGCTGATGGTGTCGTAGAACTGTTCGCCACCCTTGTCGTAGCGGCGCAGGCGCTCGCCCAGCACCTGCAGCAGCCAGGCATCGGTGATGGTGGCGTGGCGCTCACTGCGGGCCGCCACGGCCAGGGTCTCCAGCGTGTTGAGCAGGCGCCGGGCATCGCCATCGGCATAGGCGACCAGCCGCTCGGCTGCTTCTTTTTCAATAGCTGGAAAGTCAGCTATGGCGCTGGCCCGGGCCACAATTTGTTCCAAATCCGCGGTTCCGAGCGGCTGCAGCACATACACGGCCGCCCGTGACAGCAGCGCGCTATTGACCTCGAACGACGGATTCTCGGTGGTGGCGCCGACAAAGGTGAACAGGCCACTTTCCACATGCGGCAGGAAGGCGTCCTGCTGGCTCTTGTTGAAGCGGTGCACCTCGTCCACAAAAACAATGGTGCGGCGGCCCTGCCCCTGCCAGACCCGGGCCTGCTCCACCGCCTCGCGGATGTCCTTCACGCCGCCGAGCACCGCGCTGATGCTGATGAACTGCGCTTCGAACGCATCGGCCATGAGCCGTGCGATGGTGGTCTTGCCGGTGCCGGGTGGTCCCCAGAAAATGCAGCTGTGCGGCTGGCCCGATTCGAATGCGATGCGCAGCGGTTTGCCAGGCCCCAGCAGGTGCTGCTGGCCGATCACCTCGCCCAGCGTGCGCGGGCGCAGGCGCTCGGCGAGGGGAGCCCCCGTGCTCTGCGGGCCGGGAGACGTCATTGCCGAATGACGTCGGTCCCCGCCGGCGGCTTGAAGCTGAAGGCGTCCTTGGCCAGCGCGGGATTGACCTCGACGTTGCTGAAGGCGATCAGCGAACGCTGGCCAAAACTGTCGAGGATTTCGAGCGCCGCCAGCTCACCGGCCTTGCCCGTGGGCTTGAAGCCAACACGCACACTCTGCAGCTGGCCATCACCCGCCTTGGGCGTGGCGGTGACCCACTGCAGGCCGTCCTTGTCGGGCGCGTCCTTCAGCGTGAAATCGGCCTGCAGCGCCTTCAGGTTGGGGGCGGAGGCAATCAGCGCGGCCGGCGTGCTGCCCAGGGCCTGCGCCTGCTTGCGCGCGGTGACCTGGTTCAGGTCGATGTCGTGCAGCCACAGCGTCTGGCCGTCGGCCACGATGGTCTGCGCAAACGGCTTGCTGTACTGGAAGCGGAAGCGCCCGGGGCGCTGGAATTCAAAGGTGCCTGTCGAGGTCTTGACCCGGGGGGCCTGGCCGTCCTTGGCCGGCGCGGTCACGGTCTGGGTGAATGCCGCCTTGCCCGTCTTGGCTGCCTTGAAGAAGGATTCCAGGCTTTCCATGCCACCGGCCAGCGCGGAATCTGCGGTTATTGCTACGAATACCGTAGCAATTGTGAAGGCGGTCAAAGTTTTTTTCATGCGGGTTATCCGGGGTCGGGGCGTTGGGGTACCAGGATGTCGCGCTGGCCACTGCCACTCATTGCGCTGACAAGGCCCGATTTTTCCATCTCTTCCAGCATGCGTGCGGCGCGGTTGTAACCAATTTTCAGGTGTCTCTGGACAAGCGAGATACTGGCTTTACGGTTGCGCAACACGATTTCCACCGCCTGGTCGTACATCGGGTCTTTTTCACCGCCGCCATCGCCCCCTTCGCTGCCCGGTTCACCATCGTCGGCCACGCCGCCTTCGAGCACGCCTTCCACATAATTCGGTTCGCCCTGCGATTTGAGGTACTTCACCACGCGGTGCACCTCGTCGTCACTGACGAAAGCGCCGTGCACGCGGATCGGGAAACCGGTGCCGCTGGGCATGTAGAGCATGTCGCCCATGCCCAGCAGCGCCTCGGCGCCCATCTGGTCGAGGATGGTGCGGCTGTCGATCTTGCTGCTGACCTGGAAGGCGATGCGGGTGGGAATGTTGGCCTTGATCAGGCCGGTGATCACGTCCACGCTGGGCCGCTGGGTGGCCAGAATCAAATGGATGCCGGCGGCGCGGGCCTTCTGCGCCAGCCGGGCGATCAGTTCCTCGATCTTCTTGCCGACCACCATCATCAGGTCGGCCAGCTCGTCGATCACCACCACGATGTGCGGCAGCCGCTCCAGCGGCTCGGGGCTGTCGGGCGTGAGGCTGAACGGGTTGTAGATGAATTCCTCGCGCGCCTTGGCCTCGTCGATCTTGGCGTTGTAGCCGGCCAGGTTGCGCACGCCGAGCTTGCTCAGCAGCTTGTAGCGCCGCTCCATCTCCGCCACACACCAGTTCAGGCCGTGCGCGGCTTGCCGCATGTCGGTGACGACCGGCGCCAGCAGGTGCGGAATGCCTTCGTAGACGCTCATTTCCAGCATCTTCGGGTCGATCATCAGCAGGCGCACGTCACGGGCCTCGGCCTTGTAGAGCAGGCTCAGGATCATCGCGTTGATCCCCACCGACTTGCCCGAACCGGTGGTGCCGGCCACCAGCACGTGCGGCATCTTGGCCAGGTCGGCCACCACGGCGTTGCCGATGATGTCCTTGCCCAACCCCATGGTCAGCAGCGATTTGCCTTCGTTGTACACCTGCGAACCAAGGATTTCGCTGAGCTTGATGGTCTGGCGCTTGGCGTTGGGCAGTTCCAGCGCCATGTAGTTCTTGCCGGGAATGGTTTCGATCACGCGGATCGACACCAGGCTCAGCGAACGCGCCAGGTCCTTGGCCAGGTTGACCACCTGCGAGCCCTTGACACCGGTGGCCGGCTCGATCTCGTAGCGCGTGATCACCGGCCCGGGCGAGGCCAGCACCACCCGCACATCGACACCAAAGTCCTTGAGTTTTTTCTCGATCAGCCGGCTGGTCATTTCCAGCGTTTCGGCCGACACGGTTTCCTGGCGCGCAGTGGCGCCGTCGAGCAAATCAACCTGCGGCAGCTTGCTGTCCGGCAGCTCGGTGAACAGCGGCTTCTGCCGCTCCTTCACCACCCGGGTGCTCTTCTGCACCTCCGCCATCACCGGCTCGATCTGCACCGGCACCACCGGGTGCTGGCGCGCCTCGGCCCGCTCTTCCTGCATGACCACCTCGCGCTCGCGCGCCGCGCGCAGGCCCACCTGCTCGTCCTCGGCGCGCTCGCGCTTTTCGCGCCGCGACACCACCAGCCCATCAAAGCTGCGGCCAATGCGCTCGGCCACATGGGTCCACGAAAAACGGAATGCCAGCCCCGACCCCACCAAGCCCAGCGCCAGCCACAGCAGGCCCGAACCGGTGAAGCCCAGCCATTTCACGCCGGCCGGCCCCACCAGATAGCCCAGCATGCCGCCGCCATGGCCTGGCAGCCAGGATTCAAACCGGTACAGCCGCGACCACTCCAGCCCGGAGCTGGCCAGCAAGAGCAGCGCCAGTCCGCACCACGGCAGCCAGCGCGCGGCGCGGAGGATCGGCGTGCCCCCGGCCGGCTGCTGCGGCACACGCAGCCAGGTGGCCAGCCCCCCCAGCCAGGCGCGCACGCCCACCAGCAGGACCCACCAGGCCGAGAAACCAAACAGGAAATAGCTGCCGTCGGCCAGCAGCGCACCAACCCGCCCGCCCCAGTTGCGCAGCGCAATACCGCTGCCCGAGGTGGACCAGGCGGCATCCTGCGGGGAATAGCTCAGCATGGCGAGCCACCAGAACACCAGCACCAGCAGGCCGACCAGCAGGCCGACTTCGGAAAGGAAACCACCGCCCTTGGGGGCGTCGTCCGGTGCAGCGGAGGAAGAGAGGGTATGAAGCGAGTAAGTCATGGATCAGGACAAGGCCTTGAGCTTACCCGATGGCAGGCGGCAGCGCGCCGCGCCGCCGCGGTCAGCCCAGGGTGTTGAGCCGTTCCTTGACCAGCATGGAGCCGTCTTCCCGGGTCTCGATGAAACCGCGCTCTTCCAGGTCTTTCATGACGCGGCTGACCATCTCGCGCGAGGCGCCCACCATCTTGGCCACGTCCTGGCGGGAAATCTTTTCGCGGATGCTGAGCTGGCCGTCGCGGCCGACCGAGGCAAATTCCAGCAGCGTGCGGGCCACCCGGCCGTACACATCCATCAGCGCCAGCGACTCGATCTGCCGGTCGGCATGGCGCAGGCGCTGCACCAGGCCCTTCATCACCGCATAGGCCATGGAGGTGTTTTCCGGCAGGCAGCGGGCGAATTCGGCCCGGCCGAGCACCAGCACGTCGGTCTGCACCTCGGCCTTGACACTGGCAGAATGCGGGCCGTTGTCGATCAGGCTCATCTCACCGATGTAGTCACCCTGCTCCATGGTGGCCAGGATGACCTCGCGGCCCCGTGCGTCGGCAGTGAAGACCCGGGCCCGGCCCGTCAGCACGATGAACAGTGCGTTCGACTTCTTGCCCTGCTCGACGATCAGCTCGCCGCGCTTGAAGCGGCGCTTGACCACCGCAAAAGCCACCGACTCGGCCTGCGCCGGCGTCAGGATGGAGAACAGGGGAACCCGCCGAATCAGCTCGAGGTTGGACAACATCGACATTTCGCACCACCGGTTTTTCTGTGTCAGGACACGATAGACAAAGCGTTCTTACAATCAACAGCCGGGT
>DASWYJ010000081.1:0-6796 GCA_036405035.1 Burkholderiaceae bacterium | reverse complement strand
CAATTATACGGAGTTGGCTCCGTCTGCACACGGGTGCTTCAGGCCAGGAAAGCCCGGTTGAAGCGGTGTTCCCCATCCCGCGAGCTGAACCGGGCCAGTGCGCCACCAGGCAGGTTGGTCAGTTCACCCAGCAGGAAGCCGGAATCCGACGCATAGAAATCGACCCGGATGTAGTCAAACGCGGCCGACACGGTCTCGGCGGCCTCCAGCAAGGCGCCCAGGTAGGCCGGCTGCGCCATGTCGAGCGCCTGGTAGGGCTGCCCCAGTGCCACATGCAGGTGCCGCCAGTCGGACGTCAAAGAGGCCCGGCGCTTCTGGACATCAAAGCGGTCGATGACGGAGATGATCCGGGCGCGGCCATTGCGGCAGTGGATCGACCCCTCCAGGTAAAACGCCTTGTCGATATACGGTTCGGCAATGACCCGCCGGGCCAGGCCCGCGTAGTTGGATTCGAGGGTCTCGCGGTAGTAGTCGTGGACCAGCCAGCCGAGCAGGAGTGGCTGCGCCGCCTGCAGCGCACCGGCATCCTGGCAAATGACCAGGCGGCCGGAGGAGTGGGTGGGCTTCAGCACCACCGGAAAGGCGGCCGGGCTGAAGGCGGCGATCGCCTCCGGGCTGTCCAGCACCGCGAGCGTGGGCACGGTGTGGCCGCGCCCCAGCAGGCGGTCGATGTAGCGTTTGCCCAGCGCCTTGTCGGTCACGCGCCGGCGCAGGGCATGGGCCAGTGCACCGCCGGTTTTCAGCGCGTACAGGTAGTTGTTGAAGCCACTGGCCGGCTTGCGGGGCCAGCGGCGATGGCGCGCCACAAAGGTCAGCCAGTGGTATGCATGGATGCCGGCCGGCTGCAGTGCCGGCGGCAGCCGCAGGATCAGGCCGGTGGCCAGCCGCAGCAGCCGCCGGCGCATGCGGGTGCCCTGCCCCGCCGCGCCGCTCATGCCGCCCCCCGCATGCCGCGGAAATAGCGCAGCGACCAGGCCATCGCCACCGCACCGCCAGGCCCTGCCTGCAGGCCGAGCTGCCGGTCCACCGCATCCAGCAGCTGCCGGGGTGGCACGCCGCGCAACGCGAACAGCCGGGTCAGGTAGCGGTACAGATCGGCTTCCGACGCAAACATCCAGGGGCACCGGCGCCGCGCCGTTGCCACCGCCGTAAAACCCTGGTCTTCCAGCACCGCAGCGAAAGCAGCGGCCGGATACATGCCCGTGTGCCCGGTGGCGGTATGGCGCGCCACAAACCCGTCGAGGAAATGGTGCTCCGGGCTGTCGGCCTCCACCTCGCCAAAGGCCAGCACCCCGCCGGGCCGCAGCACCCGCCAGGCCCCCCGCAGGTACGCCACCTTTTCCTCCGGGCTGGCGTGGTGTATCGGCACGATCGACAGCACCCCGTCAAAACAGGCATCGCCCATCCCCGCCAGGCCCCAGTCCGTGACGGCCACGGCTTGCGCATAGCCGGCCAGCGTGACGCGCAGGAAATCGGCCCGGACGATCTCCGCTTCGGGATACAGGCGGTCCAGCATGCGGCCCTCGGCGGAAACCTCCAGCAAGCGGCGGGGCGCCAACAGCCCCGCATGGTCGCGCAGGGCCGCAAATTCGCCATGCCGCACCGCAGGATGCGCGATGACGGTCTCCAGGTAGGCATCGATATGCGTACCCAGCCTGTCGGCATAGCTGGAATGGCGGGGTGGCGGCAGGGACATGGGGAAGGACATGTTCGGCGGGCCACCGGAACAGTGGCAGGGTATGCCGCCATTGTTGCACCGGCGCGGCAATCGGCATCGTTGGAAAAGCGCGCGGTTTCTCGGCGAAAATACGCGGTGGCCCGACCTGCCGGTCAGCCATGCGGGCCATCCATGCCAGCGTCCGTACCGGCCTGCGGTACGCCCGCGCTGCCCATACCGTACCGGCCCATCCTCCGAAGTACCCGAGACCCCTGCTGTGACCTTTGCATCCGAAACCCGGCGCCGCCGCACCTTTGCCATCATTTCCCATCCTGACGCCGGCAAGACCACGCTGACCGAAAAGCTGCTGCTGTTCTCGGGCGCGATCCAGATCGCCGGCTCGGTGAAGGCGCGCAAGGCCTCGCGCCATGCCACCTCGGACTGGATGGAAATCGAGAAGCAGCGCGGCATCTCGGTGGCTTCGTCGGTGATGCAGATGGCCTACCGCGACCATGTGGTGAACCTGCTCGACACGCCCGGCCACAAGGACTTCTCGGAAGACACCTACCGGGTGCTGACCGCGGTCGACTCCGCGCTGATGGTAATCGACGCGGCCAACGGTGTGGAAGCGCAGACCCGCCGGCTGATCGAGGTCTGCCGCCAGCGCAACACCCCCATCATCACCTTTGTGAACAAGATGGACCGCGAGGTCCGCGAGCCGCTGGACATCCTGGACGAGGTGGAGCGCGAGCTGGGCATGCCCTGCGTGCCCATGACCTGGCCGGTGGGCCAGGGCAAGAGTTTTGGCGGCATCGTCAACCTGCGCACCCAGGCCATGACGGTGTTCGAGTCGGGCAGCGAACGCCTGCCACAGGACTTTGAATCGATGCCGCTGAGTGACCGCGAGGCCTTGCTGAAGCGCTTCGGCAGCGAGTTCGCATCGGCCGAAGAAAGCATGGAGCTGGCCACCGGCGCCTCGCCAGCCTACGACCACGAGGCCTTTCTGGCCGGCAAACAAACCCCGGTGTTCTTTGGCTCCGGCGTCAACAACTTCGGCGTGATGGAGGTGCTGGACGCGCTGGTGGATCTGGCGCCGCCGCCGCAGCCACGCACCAGTTCGCTGGTGGTCAACAAGCAGCCGGTGATCAAGGAAATCGCCCCGGACGACAAGGCGTTTTCCGGCGTGGTGTTCAAGGTGCAGGCCAACATGGACCCCTCGCACCGCGACCGCATCGCCTTTCTGCGCGTCTGCTCGGGCAAATACCAGCCCGGCATGAAGCTGAAGATCCAGCGCAGCGCCAAGGAAATGCGGCCCACCAGCGTGGTGACCTTCATGAGCCAGCGCCGCGAGGCGGTCAGCGAGGCCTATGCCGGCGACATCATCGGCTTCACCATCCACGGCGGCGTGCAGCTGGGCGACACCATCACCGACGGTGCCAGCCTGCAGTTCACCGGCCTGCCCTTCTTCGCCCCCGAGCTGTTCCAGACCGCCATCCTGACCAACCCCTTGCGCGGCAAGCAGCTGCAGGCCGGCCTGGTGCAGTTGGGTGAAGAAGGCGCGATCCAGGTCTTCCGGCCCACGGTGGGCGGTGCCATGCTGCTGGGCGCGGTGGGCCAGCTGCAGTTCGAGGTGGTGCAGCACCGGCTGAAGGCCGAGTACGACGTCGACATGAAGCTGGAATCCAGCCGCTTTGTCGGCGCCCGCTGGGTCACGGCCGACACGCCGGAAGAGCTGCGCACCTTCATGGACGCCAACCAGGGCAAGCTGGCGCTGGACGCCGCCGACACCCTGGCCTATTTACTGACCTCGACCTACGACCTGCGGCTGGCGCAGGAGCGCCACCCCAAGATCCATTTCCACCCGCTGCGCGAACACGCCGGCCTGGCGCTGCAGACCGCCGGCTGAGCGGCGCGGCTACCGGCCCGGCATCACGGCCTGGGGCTGCCGCGGCAGGCGGATGGTGAACCGCGCACCGCCGCGCGCCGAACGGCCCACCGCAATCTGCCCGCCCTGGCGCGTCACCAGCGCCTGCACGATGGCCAGGCCCAGGCCAGCCCCGCCCTTGCCGGGCACGCCGCGGGCGCGGGCCGCCTCGGAATGGTGGAAGCGTGGCAGCGGGTTCAGTTGCATGTCTTCGGACACCCCTGGACCGGCATCACTGACGGACAACACTGCGTCGCCGGCATCGATGCCCACGCGGATCTCCATCCAGCCTCCCGTGCGCGCATGGCGCATCACGTTCTCGATCAGGTTGGACAGCACCTGGCGCACCCGATCCTTGTCGGCCTCGATGGTGACCGCGCCCGTTTCCAGCACCAGCGCCGGCGTGATGCCATGGCCGGCCAGCCGGGTCGCATAGCCCGCCAGGGTGTCATTCACCAGCGCCACCAGATCCAGCGCCGCGCTGTGCAGCGACAGCCGCCCCGCATCGGCCAGCGACAGCGTATGCAGATCCTCCACCAGCCGCGTCAGGTGCTCGACCTGGCCCAGCAGCGTGCGGCATTCGGCGGCCGTGGGCTCGATGACACCGTCGCACACCGCGTGCAGCCGCGCCCGCAGCACCGCCAGCGGCGTGCGCAGCTCGTGCGAAATAGCCGCTGCGGTGGCCTTGCGCTCGCGCTCCAGCCCCTCCAGCGAATCGGTCATCTGGTTGAAATCGCGCACCATGTCGGCCATCTCGCCCCGGTAGCGACCGGCCTTGGCGCGCACGCTGAAATGGCCCTGCGCCACCATCTGCGCCGCCTGCGCCACCGAAGCCACCGGCAGCGTGACCTGGCGCGACACCCAGAAACCGGCGATCAGGCCAAACGGCAGGCTGGCAATCAGCCCGATCAGCAGCGACCAGCGCTCGCCCAGCAGCAGGTCGCCGAAGCCATACTGGCTGTAGATTTCCAGCGCGCGCGGGCTGTCTTCCAGGTCACGTGCGTTGAGGTCCTCCAGCTCGCGCAGCACCGGCACCGGCAGGGTCTTGTGGAAGTTGCGGAACTGCACCTCGGCAAACAGCGTCATGCTGACGCCCAGCACACACACCGTGGCCAGCAGTGTGGCCGCAATGCTGAGCCCGAAGCGGACCCAGATCCGGTCTAGGCCCCGGGCCATAGGCGGTAGCCGATGCCGCGCACCGTTTCGATCAGGTCGTTCTGCCCGGCCGCCTGCAGCTTGCGCCGCAGCTTGCTCAGGTGGGAATCGATGACACGGTCGAGCGCTTCGCTCTCGGGCAGGCAGGTCTCGATCAGGTGGCCCCGCGAAAAGCAGCGGCGCGGCTGGCTCGCCAGGCAGGCCAGCAGGCGGAATTCGGTCAGTGTCAGCGACAGCGGCTGGGCCTGCCCGCTGGCGTCCAGCACATAGGCTGCATGGGCTTCGGCGTCGATCTCGATGCGCCCCACCCGCAGCGGAGCCGGTGCAGCCGATGCTGCGCCATGGGTCCGGCGCAACACCGCCCGCACCCGTGCCACTACTTCGGCCGGGCTGAAGGGCTTGACCACATAGTCGTCGGCACCCATGCGCAGGCTCAGCAGCTTGTCCACATCGTCGGCCAGCGCCGTGACCATGATGACCGGCGTATGACTCTCGCTGCGGATGTGTTTGAGCACGTCCACACCGTCCATGCCGGGCAGGTGGATGTCGAGCAGCACGATGTCGGGCCGCAGCTGGCGGAACAGCCGCAGCGCCTGTTCGCCGTCGTCGGCATGCTGGGTCCGCAGGCCATCGCGCTGCAGGTAGGCGATGAGCACGTCGGCAATACCGGTTTCGTCTTCCACAACCAGCACCAGCTGTCCAGCGTCGCGGGGGGAACTCGGTGTCGGCATGGGCAATGGCTGGCGGTACGGCGTGCAGAGGAGGAACCCCGCGATTATCCACCCCGGCCGGCTCCATGTTTCCTCCATACAACCTGCATGGGGACGCAAACTGCCACCGGTCCAATCGCACTCTGGTTCCCTTTCGCCGGCCGTTTTGCGCAGACCTTCTTTTTTCACCCGCTGTTGTGTTCGCCCCTGGCGTGGGCTGGCGCCCGCCATGGCGCTGGTGCTGGCCGGCTGCTCCGTGCTGCCCCCGCCGGTGCTGCCCACGATCGCACCGGCGGCCTGGCAGCAGCCCACCGGCAGCGCCGGAGCGGCCTCCCCGGGTATGCGTAGCTGGTGGGCCAGCCTGGGCGACAGCACGCTCGACGCCCTGGTGGCACGCGCCACGGCCACCAGCCTGACGCTGGAGCAGGCGCGCAGCCGGGTGCGCCAGGCCCGGCTGCTGGCCAGCCGCGACAACACCCAGTACCTGCCCACCCTCAACGGGGGCCTGCGGCCGGTGCAAAGCGTATCGGCCACCGACGCCTTCTTCCAGGCCAGCCTCGATGCCGTATGGGAACTGGGCCTGTTTGGGGCCCGCGCCAGCCTGGACCGCAGCGCCCAGGCCCGCATCGACAGCGCCGAGGCCGGGCTGCATGGCGCCGCCGTGTCGCTGGTGGGCGAAGTGGTGCGCAGCTACACCGACCTGCGGGCCGCGCAGCAGCAGCAGGCCCTTTGGCAGCGGCTGGTGGATATCGACACCCGGCTGCTGGCCCTGACCGAAGTCCGCATCCGCCACCAGCTGGCCGCCAGCGGCGAGCGCGAGCAGGCCCGCGCCCGGCTCGCCCACACCCAGGCCCAGCAGGCGCAGCCCCGGCAGATTGCGCTGCATGCCGCGCAGGGGCTGGCCACGCTGCTCGGGCAAACCGCGCCGGATGCCGCCTGGCTGCAACCGGCGCCACAGCCGGTACTGGGCGATTTCGCGCTGGCCCAGCTGCCGGTGGACCTGTTGCGCTTCCGACCGGAGATCCGCCAGGCCGAAGCCGACGTGTTCCGCGCCAGCGGCGAACTCGGCAGCGCCCAGGCCGAGCTGTACCCGCGGGTCGCGCTGGGCTCGTCGCTGGTGTATTCGTACAACGTCACGCAGAACCGGCCGCTGAGCAGCGACTACATCCCGGTGATCGGCCCGCTGGTCGATATCCCGATATTCGACTGGGCCCGCCGCCGCGCCGCCGCCGGCGCCCGCCGCGAGGCGCTCGATGCCGCGCTGCTGGCCTACCGGCAGGCGGTGGTCGAAGGGGTGGCCGAAACCGAAATGGCGCTGGCCACGCTGGACGTGCAGCGCGAACGCGAAGG
>DASWYJ010000080.1:0-2916 GCA_036405035.1 Burkholderiaceae bacterium | reverse complement strand
GCTGCCGCAGGCGCATCTCCAGGATGTCCTCGGCCTGGCGTTCGGTCAGGTTGAAGGCCTGCATCAGCGCGGGCCGCGGTTCATCCGACTCGCGGATGACCTTGATCACGGCATCCACGTTCAGGTAGACCACCATGCGCCCTTCCAGCACATGGATGCGGTCCAGCACCTTGTCCAGGCGATGGCGCGAGCGGCGCTCGATGGTGCGCTGGCGGAACTCGATCCACTCGGTGAGCATCTGCCGAAGCGACTTCTGCACCGGCCGGCCGTCCAGGCCCACCATGGTCAGGTTGATCGGGGCCGAGGTCTCCAGGCTGGTGTGGGCCAGCAGCGCGGTGATCAGCTCCTGCTGCGGGGTCTTGCCGGTCTTGGGCTCGAACACCAGGCGCACGGGGGCGTCCTTGCTCGACTCGTCGCGCACCACGTCCAGCACGGCCAGCATGCTGGCCTTGAGCTGGGTCTGTTCCTGCGTGAGCGCCTTCTTGCCTGTCTTGACCTTGGGGTTGGTGATTTCCTCGATCTCTTCGAGCACCTTCTGCGTGCTCACGCCCGGCGGCAGTTCGTTGACCACCAGCTGCCACTGGCCGCGCGCGAGTTCCTCGATCTTCCAGCGCGCGCGCACCTTGAGGCTGCCGCGGCCGGTGCGGTAGGCATCGGCAATGTCGCCGGCACTGCTGATGATCTGCCCGCCGCCAGGGTAGTCGGGCCCCGGCACCAGCGCCATCAGTTCGTCCTGCGAGAGCGAGGGCGTCTTGATCAGCGCCACGCAGGCATTGGCGATCTCGCGCAGGTTGTGGCTCGGGATCTCGGTGGCCAGGCCCACGGCGATGCCGCTGGCGCCGTTGAGCAACGCGAAGGGCAGGCGCGCGGGCAACTGGCGCGGCTCCTCCGTGCTGCCATCGTAGTTGGGCATGAAATCGACCGTGCCCTCGTCGATCTCGTCGAGCAGCAGGCTGGTGATGCGCGACAGGCGCGCCTCGGTGTAGCGCATGGCCGCGGCGCCATCGCCGTCGCGGCTGCCGAAGTTGCCCTGGCCGTCGATCAGCGGATAGCGTTGCGAAAAATCCTGCGCCATGCGCACCAGTGCGTCATATGCGGCCTGGTCACCGTGGGGGTGGAAGCGGCCCAGCACATCGCCCACCACGCGGGCGCTTTTCACGGGCTTGGCACCACTGGCGCCATTGGCGCCGCCAAAACCCAAACCCATGCGCGACATGCTGTACAGAATGCGCCGCTGCACCGGCTTCTGGCCGTCGCACACATCGGGCAACGCGCGGCCCTTGACCACGCTCATCGCGTACTCCAGGTAGGCGCGCTGGGCGTAGGTGGCGAGGTTCAGGCTGTCGTCACCGTCCGTGGGGCCGGCGGGAGGGGTCGAAGGCGGGGGGCCTGGCGGGAAGTCCAGGGTGGATTGGTCACTCATCGCGTGTCAGTAGAGTTCGGGCGGTTCGGAAGGGATGCGGCTGGCGGGGGCCGGCACCACTGGTGGCTCCCGGCTGGCGGGGCTGTCCTGCGCAATGCCCACGGCGGCCCGGTGCATGCGCAGGCCGGTGCCGTAGCCGGGCAGCGCCGCCGCGGCAGGCTTGAGCACGGCGTACAGCCGCATCACGGTTTTGACGTAGTGCTGCGTTTCGGGGTAGTCGGGTATCTTGTTGCCGGCGCGCTGCACGGCGCCGGCACCGGCGTTGTAGGCCGCCAGCGCCAGTTCCAGCCGGCCGGCAAACTGCTTGAGCAGGTGGCTCAGGTAGCGGGAGCCGGCCTGAATATTGGTGCGCGGATCGGCGAGCTTCTTTTCCACCGGGTTGTCCGCATCGCCTGCGACCCCGAAGCGCTGCGCGGTGGCCGGGGTGACCTGCATCAGGCCCACGGCGCCCCGCGGCGATACCGCGCCGGCATCAAACCCCGATTCGGTGGCAATCACCGCCTGCAGCAGCTCCAGATCAATCGCGTGCCGGGCCGAGGCCTCGCGCAGCAGGTGCTTCACCGATTTGTAGCTGGGCGAGATCTCGAAGTAAGTGAGCAGCAGCGACGACCCGTTCGTGGCCATTTGCAACTGGGTTTGGGCCGCGCCCTCCGGCAAGCCGGGCAGCTGCGCTTCCGGGCCACGGAAAAACAGCTCGTAGCGGCCGTCGCGTTTCTCCACTGCGAAATGGGGCACCCCCTGGGCATCGACAAAGCCCCACACCTCGGCATGCGCCGCGTGGCCCGCCACACACAGGGCCAACAAGGCCATACATGTGCTGCGCCACCAGCGGGAATGCCGAAGGGGTTGCATCAGATATCAACCTCCACCGCATTGCCGTGCAGTTCCATCAGCTCACGCCGCGCGGCGGCTTCGCCCTTGCCCATCAGCTTGGTGATGAGGCCCTCGGTCTGCAGGAAATCGAGGCTGCCGAGCTGCACCGGCAGCAGGCGGCGGGTGTCGGGGTTCAGCGTGGTGTCCCACAGTTGCTCGGCGCTCATTTCGCCCAGGCCCTTGAAGCGGCTGATGCTCCAGGCGTTCTCCTTCACGCCGTCCTTGCGCAGCTTGTCGAGGATGGCGGTGAGTTCGCCTTCGTCAAGCGCATACATCTTGGCGGCCGGCTTCTTGCCGCGCGCCGGTGCATCGACCCGGAACAGCGGCGGCCGTGCGACGTACACATTGCCAGCCTCGATGAGCTTGGGGAAGTGCCGGAAAAACAGCGTGAGCAGCAGCACCTGGATGTGCGAGCCGTCCACATCGGCATCGCTCAATATGCAAACCTTGCCGTAGCGCAGGCCGCTCAGATCGGGGGTGTCGTTCGGGCCATGCGGGTCGACGCCGATCGCCACCGCAATGTCGTGGATTTCGGTGTTGGCAAAGAGCCGGTCGCGCTCCACCTCCCAGGTGTTCAGCACCTTGCCGCGCAGCGGCAGGATGGCCTGGCTTTCCTTGTC
>DASWYJ010000079.1:0-5894 GCA_036405035.1 Burkholderiaceae bacterium | reverse complement strand
GGGTGTAGCGGCTACTGCGCGGGCTTGATGCGTCGTTGGGCGGTGCTCGCAATCCTCACGACCTTCAAGGTCGCTCCGGTTGCTGCGCTCCGTCCGCCTGGCCTGAAGCCCGCTCGCTACGCCGGGAGAGCTGGATTGCTTTGGGAGATTGCATGAAGTCTTCGCAAATATTTTCCTCCGACGGAACGCCGCTGGCGGCACGGGTCTACGAACCCACCGGTACACCGCAGGCCAGCATCGTCATCGGCGGCGCCATGGGGGTGCGGCAGGCGTTCTACGCCCCTTTCGCACAGTGGCTGGCGGAGCAGGGCCTGCGCGTCACCACCTTCGATTACCGGGGTTCGGGCGATTCGCTGCCGGCCGCGGCCAACGGCAGCCTGCGTGGTTTCCGGGCCGATCTGTTCGACTGGGCGCGTGACTACGAGGCCGTGATCGACCATGCCCACGCGGCTTTGCCAGGCCAGCCGCTGGTGCTGCTGGGGCACAGCCTGGGTGCGCAGCTGCCGGGCTTGCTGGGCAATACCGACAAGGTGGCGGGCCTGCTGAGTGTGGCCGCCGGCAGCGGCTACTGGCGCGACAACGCGCCGCGGCTCAAGCGCATCGTGCCCTACTTCTGGTTCCTGCTGGTGCCGTTGGCCACCCGGCTGTTCGGCTACTTCCCGGGGCGCATGCTGCGCAAGGTGGGGGATCTGCCGGCCGGCGTGATGTGGCAGTGGCGGCGCTGGTGCCTGCACCCGGGCTACAGCGTCGGTGCCGAGGGCGAGGCGGTGCGCCAGCGCTATGCGCAGGTGCGGTTTCCGGTGCTGGCGCTGTCGGTCACCGACGACGAATTGATGACGTTGCGTGGCACCCGGCACCTGGTGGATCTGTACGAAAACGCACCGCGCGATGTGGCGCAGATCGCGCCGGCCGATGTGCAGGCGCGCCGCATTGGCCATTTCGGATTTTTCCGCGCGCAGTTCGCCGCCAGCCTGTGGCCGCGGGCGCGGGACAGCCTGCTGCACATGTCCCACCGGGCTGCGGGGCCAGTCACCGGCGCGGCAGTCTGAGGCGCTGAAACCCGGCACACTGGCAGCATGACACCGCATGTTTTTGATGAAGCGCTGGCACTGACCGCGCAGGCCGAGGGCGACTACACCGGAGCCACCAGCCCCGCTTACTGGAACATGGTGGGCCCCTATGGCGGCGTCACCGCAGCCATCCTGCTCAATGCCGTTCTGTTGCACCCCCGGCGGCTTGGCGACCCGGTTTCGCTGACCGTCAACTACGCCAGTGCGCTGGCGGCCGGGCCGCTGCGTGTGGTGGCGCGGCCGGTGCGCACCAACCGCTCGACCCAGCACTGGACCATTGAGCTGTGGCAAACCGGGGAGGGGGGCGACGAAGGCATCGTCTCCACCGCCACCGCGCTCACCGCGGTGCGGCGCGCCACCTGGAGCGTGGACGACGTTGCCATGCCCGCCGCACCCGCGCCGGAAACGCTGGTGCGCGCACCGGTCTTCAAGGGCGTGGAGTGGATCAACCGCTACGAATTGCGGGCCATTCAGGGCGGCATTCCCACCACCTGGGATGGCGGTGGCAGCAGCAGCCTGACGCAGTTCTGGGTGCGCGACGCCGCACCACGGGCGCTGGACTTCTTGTCGCTGGCGGCGATGTCCGACGTGTTCTTTCCGCGCGCCTGGCTGCGCCGCGCGACCCGCGTGCCAGTGGGCACGGTGTCGATGACGGTGTATTTCCATGCGGGTACCGCCGAACTGGCGGCCACCGGCGATGGCTACCTGCTGGCGCAGGCGGCGGCCCAGGTGTTCCGCAACGGCTTCTTCGACCAGTCGTCCCAGCTCTGGAACCAGGCCGGCCAGCTGCTCGTCACCAGCCACCAGATCGTGTACTACAAGGAGTGACGATGTTTACCTTGCCTGCCAACGTATCTGCTGCAGACGCCCATGGCGCCGGAGAAGCTGCATGATGGCCACTTCCGGTGTGGCCCTGATCATTGGCGCGGGCGACGCCACCGGCGGTGCGATTGCGCGGCGCTTCGCACGCGGTGGCCTCACGGTGTGTGCGGTGCGGCGCGACGCCGACAAGCTGCAGCCACTGCTGGCGCAGATCCGGGCCGATGGCGGCGTGGCCCACGGCTTTGCTTCCGACGCCCGCAAGGAAGAGCAGGTGGTGGAGCTGGTCGAGCGGATCGAAGCCACCATCGGCCCCATCGAAGTGCTGGTGTTCAACATCGGCGCCAACGTGCGCACACCGGTGGTGGAGGAAACCGCCCGCCGGTACTTCAAGATCTGGGAGATGGCAGCCTTTGGCGGGTTCCTCTATGGCCGCGAGGTTGCCAAACGCATGGTGGTGCGGGAGCGCGGCACCATCCTCTTTACCGGTGCCACCGCGTCGACCCGTGGCGCGGCGGGCTTCTCGGCTTTCTCGGGCGCCAAGATGGCGCTGCGGGCGCTGGCGCAGAGCATGGCCCGTGAACTGGGGCCGCGCGGCATCCATGTGGCGCACACCATCATCGACGGCGCCATCGACACCGAATTCATCCGCGGCATGTTCCCCGAGCGCTACGCGCTGAAGGAGAAAGACGGCATCCTGAACCCCGAGCACATCGCCGAGAATTACTGGATGCTGCACACACAGCCGCGCGACGCCTGGACCCATGAGATGGATTTGCGACCCTGGATGGAGCAGTTCTGACGTGCGGTGCGAAAGTACAACGAAGGAGACACCATGACAAAAACCATCGACTTCTATTTCGACTTCGGCAGCCCCGCCGCCTACCTGGCGCACACGCAGATACCCCGCATCTGTGCCGAGACCGGCGCGCAGGTGGTCTACAAGCCCATGCTGCTCGGTGCCGTGTTCCAGGCCACCGGCAACCGGCCACCCATCATGGTGGTGCCCAAGGGCTCCTACGTGTTCACCGACTTCCTGCGTTTTGCCCAGCGCTATGGCGTGCCGCTGGTGCGCAACGCCAACTTCCCCATCATCACCACCACGCTGATGCGTGGCGCGGTGGCCCTGCAGATGCGCAACGACCCCCGCTTTGCCGACTACATGGACGTGGTCTACAAGGCGATCTGGATCGATGACGACAACATGAACGATCCCGCCGTGGTCGGCCATGTGCTGGCGCGCAACGGGTTCGACGCAGCCGCGCTGCTGGCCATGACGCAGGAGCAGCCGGTGAAGGATGAGCTGAAGAAACTGACCGAAGCCGCCGTGGCGCGCGGCATCTTTGGCGCGCCCACCTTCTTCGTTGGCGACGACATGTTCTGGGGCCAGGACCGGCTCGACTTCGTTCGCGAAGCGCTGCAGGCCTGACCTTTTCCGCCCTTTTTTCCTGAAGAGAGACACTGACCGATGAGCGAGATCCTCACCCATATTGACGCCGGCATTCTGACCCTGACGCTGAACCGCGTCGACAAGAAAAACTCCATCACCGCGGCGATGTATTCCGCCATGGCCACCGCCGTGCAGGAGGCCGCGAACAACGACACCGTGCGTGTGCTGGTGATCCAGGGCCACGAAACCATCTTCTCGGCCGGCAATGACATCGCCGATTTTCTGAACAACCCGCCCGCAACCGAAGACGCGCCGGTATTCCATTTCCTGCGCGCCATCAGCACCATCGCCAAGCCGGTGGTGGCTGCGGTGGCCGGGCCGGCCGTGGGCATCGGCACCACGCTGCTGTTCCATTGCGACCTGGTCTACGCGGGCGACAACGCTGCGTTTGCGATGCCGTTCGTGAATCTGGGCATTTGCCCCGAAGCGGCTTCCAGCCTGCTGGCACCGCAGCTCATGGGCTACCACCGCGCGGCCGAGGCCCTGCTGCTGGGCGAACCCTTCAAGGCCGAGCAGGCACTGGAGATGGGCCTGGTGACGCGCATCGTGCCGCCGGCCGAAGTCAACGCGCTGGCCCAGCAGCAGGCGAAAAAACTTGCCGCCAAGCCGCTGAGTTCGCTGGTGGTGACCAAGCGGTTGATGAAAAAGGGCCAGGCCGCACTGGTGCAGCAGCAGATGTCGGACGAGGCCACCGACTTTGGCCGCATGCTGCGCGAACCCGCTGCCCGCGAGGCCTTTGGTGCCTTCATGGAGAAGCGCAAGCCCGATTTCTCGAAAATTTAGGCAAAAAGTGCTGCTGGCCAGCGGCATTGCTCAATTGTCTGCTATTGAAATAGTAGCTTTCGGGGTGCATGTCGTGGCTCTGTAGCAGCCGGCCGTAGCCGCCGGTGGAGCGCCATGGGCGCGGTGCAGGCGGCAAACAGCACCGGCTTTCCCGTCCAATTCCACCGGCGCGCGGCGCTGCGTTTCAGGAGAATCGGGCGCAGATGCACGGGGCCACAGCGGGTGGCTCCGGCAGCGGCGCCCCTCCACTGGCGCCACCAGCAAGGAATGCGACGTGGACCAAACCGCCATGGTAGGCCGACAGGCCATCGTCGACCGCAAGCGCGACGTCATCGGCTACGCCCTGTTCCAGCGCACCGGCAGCCCGGATACCCCCGCCTCGCCGGGGAGCGACATGCTGTTCTCGGTGCTGACCCACGAGGGCACCGAAACGCTGGCTGGGCGCAAGACCGTATTCCTCCGCTGCACCGACGCGCTGCTCGACGGCGAGCAGCTGGAGCTGGTGCGGCCCGACGGCGTGGTGCTGGCCGTGCCGCCGGTGGCCGGTGCGCTGCAGCCCACCATCGACCTGCGGGCCGTGCAACTGGCCCGGTTCTGCCGCAAGGGCTTTCGCCTCGCGTTCGACCAGACGGTGCTGGCATCGTCCTATGGTTCGTGGCTGCCGCTGGCGTCGTTCATCACGCTCGATCTCACGGCGGTCCGGTCGGAGGTGCTGGAGCCGGTGATCCGCCGGGCCCGGCAGCACCCCCGTGCGCAGCTGATCGCGCAGCGGGTCGACACGGTGGCGCAGTACGACCGGCTGGCCGATCTCGGCGTGCCGCTGTTCCAGGGGCATTGGTTCAGCAAGCCGGTGCTGCTGAGCGCGCGCATGATCCGGCCGGCGCAGGCCACGGTCATCCAGCTGATCAACCTGCTGCGTGGCGATGCCGAGCTGTCGGCCATCGAAACGCTGCTGAAAAAAGACCCGACGCTGTCGTTCAACCTGCTGCGCTTCATCAATTCGTCGGGCTTCGGGCTGAGCTGCGAGATCACCTCGTTCCGCCACGCGGCCATGATCCTGGGCCAGAAAAACCTGTTCCGCTGGGCCGCGCTGCTGCTCACCACGTCGCGCACCGGGGGCGCACCGCCGGTGGTGGGCAGCACCGCCATCGTGCGGGGCCGGCTGACCGAACTGTTGGCCGCCGAGTTGCTGGCCCCGGAAGACTGCGACAACGCCTTCATCGTGGGCGTGTTCTCGCTGCTCGACCAGATGCTGGGCGTGCCCATGGCGCAGGCGCTGCACCAGCTGCCACTGCCCGAGGTCGTGACCGACGCGCTGCTGCACGGCACCGGCCGCCTGGCGCCGTTTCTCGAGCTGACGGTGGCCTGTGAACGCGGCGAAGACGAGGGCTTCGCCCATGCCGCCCGCGCGCTGCAGCTGTCCAACCACCAGATCAACCTGGCCCACCTGCAGGCCCTGGCCTGGGCCGATACGCTTCTCGACTAGCGGGCGCGCCCGCCCATCCACAGGGGCGGTGGATATCTCGCTATTTTTACCAAGCAGGTGCTTGCTAAAAATAGCGACCTTTGGTATGGTCGGCCGCATGAATCTGCCTGCCGCGCTGGATTTTCCGGTGCCTTCCTCCGCAGCACCCGATGCTGCCATTCCCGACAAGCGCCCCCGCGGCCGGCCGCGCAAGACCGCTGACGAGCGCGAGGACGGCAACCGCCGGCAGGCGCTGCTGCAGTCGGCCGCGCAGCTGTTTCGCCGCAAGGGTTTTGGCGCCACCAGC
>DASWYJ010000078.1:0-3788 GCA_036405035.1 Burkholderiaceae bacterium | reverse complement strand
GCTTTCAAACTGGAACACCGCCTCGGTCTTGCCGTCGGCAAACAGCTTGTAGGTAGCGGCGTCGTTCAGCGGCAGGTTCTCGAAGGCGAAGTTCTCCTGCCCCTGGTGGCGGGCACGGATGAAATCGCGCGCAATTTCCAGAATCGTCAACGTGGCCAGGCCCAGAAAGTCGAACTTGACCAGGCCCACCGCCTCCACGTCGTCCTTGTCGTACTGGCTCACGGCCGCATCGCTGCCGGGCTGCTGGTACAGCGGGCAGAAATCAGTGAGCTTGCTGGGCGCAATCAGCACGCCACCGGCGTGCATGCCGACGTTGCGGGTCAGGCCTTCGAGCTTCTGCGCCAGCGCCAGCAGCGTCTTGACGTCGTCTTCCTTCTCCAGCCGCTCGGCGAGCAGCGGCTCGACCTTGAGCGCGCCGGCAATCGTGATGTGCTGGCCCGGCTTGTTGGGAATGAGCTTGCTGATGCCGTCGCAGAAGGTGTAGCTCATGTCGAGCACGCGGCCCACGTCGCGGATGGCGGCGCGCGCCGCCATGGTGCCAAAGGTTGCGATCTGGCTCACCGCGTCCTTGCCGTATTTCTGCTTCACGTAGTCGATCACGCGGTCGCGGTTGCCCTGGCAGAAATCGATGTCAAAGTCGGGCATGGAAACCCGGTCCGGGTTCAGGAAGCGCTCGAACAGCAGGTTGTATTCCAGCGGGTCGAGGTCGGTGATCTTCAGCGCATAAGCCACCAGCGAACCGGCGCCCGAACCCCGGCCCGGCCCCACCGGGCAGCCGTTGGCCTTGGCCCAGTTGATGAAATCGCCCACGATCAGGAAGTAACCCGGGAAGCCCATCTTCAGGATGGTGCCGATCTCGAACTCCAGCCGCTCCACATAGCGCGGCCGCTCCTTCTCGCGCCGCGCCGCGTCGGGATAGAGGTGCAGCAGCCGCTCGTCCAGCCCCTGGTGCGAGGTGTAGCGGAAATACTCTTCCGGTGGCATGCGCCGGCCATCGACCTCGGGCGTGGGAAAGGCCGGCAACATGGCCTTGCCCAGCGTCAGCGTCAGGTTGCAGCGGCGGGCGATTTCCACCGTGTTGGCCAGCGCCGACGGCACATCGGCAAACAGCGCCTCCATCTGCGCGGCCGACTTGAAATACTGCTCGCGGGTGAATTTGCGCACCCGGCGCTGGTTGCCGAGGATTTCGCCTTCGGAAATGCACACCCGCGCCTCGTGGGCCTCGTAGTCGTCTTCGCCGGTGAACTGCACCGGGTGGGTGGCCACCACCGGCAGGCCCAGCCGCGCTGCCAGTTGCACTGCGGCAACCACATGGTCTTCGTCGTCGGCCCGGTCGGCGCGCTGCAGCTCGATGTAGAAGCGGTGCGGGAACAGCGCGGCCAGCTGCAACGCCACTTCGCTGGCGCGGGTGCCGTCGCCCTGCAGCAGCGCCTGCCCCACCGGGCCGGCCTGCGCACCGGACAGCACCAGCAGGCCTTCGCCCAGCTCCTGCAGCCAGGCGAGCCGCACAATGGCCTGCGCCTTCACCGTGTTCTGCGTCCAGGCGCGTGCCAGCAGCTCGGAGAGGTTCAGGTAGCCCTGCTGGTTCTGCACCAGCAACACCATGCGCGAGAGCTTGCTGGCGTCCTGCCCCAGCCCTTCGATGAACACTTCCGCCCCGATCAGCGGCTTGACGCCGGCACCGCGCGCCGCCTTGTAGAACTTGACGGCACCAAAGAGGTTGCTCAGGTCGGTGATCGCCAACGCAGGCTGGCCGTCGGCCGCGGCAGCCTTGGTGATCTCGTCGATGCGGTTGGTACCGTCAACGACGGAGAATTCGGTGTGCAGGCGCAGGTGAACAAACATCGCTGCATTGTAGGAAACGCCTGCCCCTTGACAGGCGGGCGCCAGCGGCTTTCTAGAATGGCGGGGTGAATGCCGTTCTGAACATTTCCGCCTACCGTTTTGTCCCCATCGACGATGGCCCGGCCCTGCGCGACACGCTGCAGGCGCGGGCACTGGCGCTGGACCTCAAGGGCACCGTCCTCGTTGCCACCGAGGGCATCAATCTTTTTCTTGCCGGGCCTGCCGAAGCCGTGCGCGACTTCGTGCAACAGCTGCAACAGGATGGGCGTTTCGCCGGCCTGGAGCCCAAGGAGAGCTGGTCGGCGCGGCAACCCTTCCGCAAGATGCAGGTGAAATGCAAGCGCGAGATCATCCGCATGAACCACCCGGCCATCCAGCCAGCCCAGGGCCGCGCCCCGGCGGTCGATGCGCCCACCCTCAAGCGCTGGCTCGACCAGGGCCACGACGACAGCGGCCGGCCGGTGGCGCTGCTCGACACCCGCAACGCCTTCGAGGTGGACCACGGCACCTTCACCAACGCCATCGACTGGCGCATCAGCAAATTCAGTGAATTCCCCGAAGCACTGCAGGCCAACGCCAGCGCGCTGCGGGAGCACACGGTGGTGAGCTTCTGCACCGGTGGCATCCGCTGCGAAAAAGCAGCGCTGCTGATGCGCGAACAGGGCCTGGAGCAGGTCTACCAGCTCGAAGGCGGCATCCTCAAGTACTTTGAGCTGGCCGGTGGGGCGCATTACCAGGGCAGCTGCTTTGTGTTCGACGAACGCGAAGCCCTGACCGACGCCCTTGGCGCTACAAAAGACTGAGCAAACTTTGTAGCAAACGCGCTGGCCAGGGCCTGTTTTTATGCCAAAAACAGGCCCTGGCAGCCTTCAGCCCGGCAGTGGCTGTGCCGGCAGCGGAATGAACTCGGTTTCGCCGTCGATCCGGCCCATGCGCTGGGCCTGCCAGTCGGCTGCCGCCTGCGCCACACGCTCCTTGCGGCTGGAGACAAAGTTCCACCACAGGAAACGCGGGCCATCGAGTGCATCGCCACCCAACACCATCAGCCGCACCGGGGTGTTGGCCTGCAGCGTGGCGCCCTGCCCGTCCGGCAATACCGCCAGCGTGTGCGCGGGCACCGCCTCGCCATCGACGGTGAGCGCGCCGTCCACCGCATACACCGCCAGCTCCTGGGCCAGCGCCGGCAGCACCAGCGGCACACCGGCATCAAGCTGGATGTCGAGGTACACGATGCGCGAGAACGCCTCCACCGGGGAGCGGGCGCCAAACGCCTCGCCCACCAGCACCCGCACCGCCGCCGGGCCTACCCGCAGCGCCGGAATGGCGGCCGCGGGCGTGTGCACGAAGCTCGGTGCGCTTTCTTCCAGCGCCTGCGGCAGCGCCACCCAGAGCTGGATGCCGTGGTTCACCGTGGTCTGGTCGCGCAGGGCCTCGGGCCGCCGCTCCGAATGCACGATGCCGCGGCCGGCGCTCATCCAGTTGATGGCGCCGGGCGCGATCTGCTGCACCGAACCGAGGTTGTCGCGGTGCATGATCGCGCCCTCGAACAGGTAGGTCACCGTGGCCAGCCCGATGTGCGGATGTGGCCGCACATCGTGGCCGGCACCGGGCGTGACCGTGACCGGGCCGAAATGGTCGAAAAACACAAACGGCCCCACCGCCCGGCGCCGGGCGTCGGGCAGCAGGCGGCGCACCATGAAGCCACCGCCCAGGTCCTTGGCGTGGCCGGACAGGATGGTCGGCGGCATGCCTCAGGCCTTCTTCAGGCGGGCAGCGGTAACGGCCACGCGCTGGCCGAACAGGCGGGCGGTTTCCAGGTCACCCGGCAGCATTTCGGCGGGGCTGCTGTCCGACGGGCTCTGCGCCATCGCGCCGCTGAACGAACCGACGTAGTTGACGTCGTTGCGGTCGGCGCTTTTCTTGTTGCTGGGCATCAGGCCGGT
>DASWYJ010000077.1:0-5694 GCA_036405035.1 Burkholderiaceae bacterium | reverse complement strand
GGGCGCGGGGCGTGCCGCCAATTACGGGCCGTTTCCGGGCTTTTTTAACGCCTGTTGGTGCGCGGCCGGGCGCTTAATAGAGCCATGCCAAGCTGCGGTGCAGGCTCCTCCAAACAGCCTCGCATCCACCGCCTGGCGCGGTTTCCGTCACAGCCGGGCACGCCCTGCTAAACATACTTGGAACGCCAGGTCAGCCCCGTGCTGTGACACCCTCTCTCCTCGGGTGCGGTTGATACCGCATTGACCCCGGCGCTGCGCAGGCAGGCCGGGGTTTTTTTATGGGGCAGCGGTTTTCAGGTGGCGCGCTGGCGGGCGAATGCGGCGTACCAGGCCAGGCAGCCGGGGTTGGCCATGGCGTCGGGGTTGACCACCTTCTCCAGCGGCTGGCCGAGCAGCAGCTTCTTGATGGGCAGCTCCTGCTTCTTGCCCGACAGCGTGCGCGGGATTTCCGCGACCTGGAAGATGGCATTGGGCACGAAGCGCGGGCTGAGCGCGGTCTTGATGGCGTTGTTGAGTGTGTTGCGCAGCGCGTCGTCCAGCACCACGCCATCGCGCAGCACCACGAACAGCGGCATGTAGCTCTCGCGGCCCAGGTATTCGAGGTCGACCACCATGGAATCGACCACCTCGGGCAGCGCCTCGATGGCGCTGTATAGCTCGCTGGTGCCCATGCGCAGGCCGTGGCGGTTGATGGTGGCATCACTGCGGCCATAGATGGTGCAGCCGCCCGCGGGGGTGATCTTCAGCCAGTCGCCATGCCGCCAGACGCCGGGGTACATGTCGAAGTAGCTGGAGAGGTAGCGTTTGTTGCCTTCATCGCCCCAGAAATACAGCGGCATCGACGGGATGGGTGCGGTGCAGACCAGTTCGCCCACTTCGCCGATGACGGGCTCGCCCTGCTCGTTCCAGGCTTCGACGGCGCAGCCGAGCAGGCGGCACTGCATCTCACCGGGGACGAGGGGCAGGTTGCGGTTGCCGCCAATAAATGCACCGGCAAAGTCGGTCCCGCCACTGATGTTGCACCACCAGATATCGCCCCCACGCTCGCCCACTGCGTGTGGCTCGCTGCCCCCCGAGGGGGCCGTGCCTTGCTTGGGGCGGCCCGGCGCTGCGGCATCCGCCCGCACCTTGCGCATCTGCTCCGTGCCCCAGCGCTGCGCTTCCTCGCTGATGGGCGAGCCGGTGGTGCCCAGCGCCCGCACGGCGCGCAAGTCACCGCATTGCGTGAGGTCCACGCCGGCCTTCAGACAGTTGGCATAAAACGCCGCGCCGGCACCGAAGAAGGTCACGCCCAGCTCGGCCGCAAAGCGCCACAGCGTGGTCCAGTCCGGGGCCTGTTTGTTGCCGGCGGCATCGACCGTGGCGCCGCCGGGGTTGCCGTCGTAGATGCAGCAGGTGGTGCCGTTCAGCAGGCCGGCCATCTGCGCGTTCCACATTACCCAGCCGGTGGAGCTGTACCAGTGGTAGCGCTCGCCGAAGGAGTTGGGCGCGTAGCTGCAGCCGATATCGTTGTGCAGGCATTTCAGCGCCAGCGACACCAGCAGCGTGCCGCCGTGGCCGTGCACGATGGGCTTGGGTAGGCCGGTGGTGCCGCTGCTGTACACGATCCACAGCGGGTGGTCGAACGGCAGCCAGCGCGGCGCAAAAGCGGCGGTTTCGGCATCATTTCGGCTGCTGGCCAGCACCAAATCTACCGAGTTTGCTATTGTTTCAGAAGCATCGCCTGCGTAATGCACCAGCACATGCTGCACGCTGGGGAGTGCCGCGCGCAGCTCGGCCAGCACCGCGCGGCGGTCGAAATCGCGGCCGCCGTAGCGCATGCTGTCGCAGGCGATCAGCACCGTGGGCGCGATCTGTTGGAAGCGGTCCAGCACGGCGTTGGTGCCCATGTCGGGTGCGCAGATGCTCCACACCCCGCCGATGCTGACCACCGCAAGAAACGCCACCATCGCTTCCGGAATGTTGGGCAGGTAGGCCGCCACCCGGTCGCCCGGCCGCACGCCCTGCGCCAGCAGGTGCAGCGCGAGTGACGCCACCTGCTGGCGCAGCGCCGGCCACGACAGTTCCCGGTGTTCGCCCTTCTCGTTGCGGCTGACGATGGCGGGCAGGCCCGCTGCCTGCGCCGGCGCTACATGGCGGAACACCTGCTGCGCGTAGTTCACCTGGGCGCCCGGCATCCACTGCGCGCCGGGCATGGTGCGCGCGGTCAGCACGCAGGTGGGCGGTGTGGGCGACTGCAGATCGAAATAGTCCCAGATGCTTTGCCAGAAGGCGGGCAGGTCGCTGGTGGACCAGCGCCACATCTGGTCGTAGGAGCCGAACTGCAGGCCGCGCGTGCTGCGCAACCAGTTTTCGTACAGCGTGATCTGGGGAATGAAGGGTGCGGGCATGGCGGGAATGATGCCGTTTCCTGCGCACTTGTCCAGCACACCGGCTACGCTGGTACCGGCACGGGCCTGCACGGATATAGGACGTTTCCTACGGGCGTATCAGCCTGTTACTGCGGCTGTTTTGCCCACCCGCCTTTTAGGATTTAGGTGGCATGGTGAGCCTCTGTTCCGCCATGTGTTCACGGACGGCCGGGAGGGTGGTCTGCGTTCGACAGCCACAGCCATTCTGGAAATTTGGTTCACATGGAAATCCAAAAAAATACCATCCCGCCGGTGTTTCTTTCAACCGGCATCACCGGCCTCGACAACGTGTTGGGCGGCGGCCTGACAAAAGACCGGGTCTACCTCATCGAGGGCGAGCCCGGCACCGGCAAGACCACCACCGGCCTGCAGTTCCTGGTGGAGGGCGCGCGGCACGGCGAATCGGTGGTGTACATCACGCTGGCCGAGACGGCGGCCGAGCTGCAGAGCGTGGCCGAGTCGCACGGCTGGGACACCGCGCAGCTGCACATCCACGAGGTGCTGCCGTCGGAGAACCTGCTGCAGCCCGAGGAGCAGTACACCATGTTCCACCCGTCCGAGGTGGAGATGGGCACGACCACGCAGCTGATGCTGTCCATCATCGAGGAGCGCAAGCCCACGCGGGTGGTGATCGACTCGCTGTCGGAGCTGCAGCTGCTGGCCGATACGCCGCTGCGCTACCGCCGCCAGGTGCTGGCGCTGAAGCAGTTTTTTGCCAGCCGCTCGTGCACCGTGCTGCTGCTCGATGACCGCACCGCCGCCGGTGTGGATCTGCAGGTGCGCAGCATTGCGCACGGCGTGATCACGCTGGAGCAGTCGGTCAAGGAGTACGGCACCGAGCGGCGCCGGGTGCGGGTGGTGAAGTACCGCGGCATGGCCTTTCGCGGTGGCCTGCACGACTACGAAATCCACCATGGCGGCCTGTGTGTGTACCCGCGCCTGGTGGCGGCGGAGTCGCGCGTGGTGCAGAAACGCACGCAGCTGAAAAGCGGGTTGCCCGAGCTCGATACGCTGCTGGGTGGTGGCCTCGAAGAAGGCACCAGCACGCTGATTGCCGGCCCGCCCGGCACCGGCAAAAGTTCGCTGGCCAGCCAGTTCGTGTCGGCTGCGGCACTGCGGGGCCAGGCCAGCGCGATGTTCCTGTTCGAGGAGGCAGCCAACAACCTGCTGAACCGGGCCGACGGCCTGGGCATGCGGGTGCGGGAGCACCTGGACGACGGCCTGCTGAGCATCCAGCAGATCGACCCGGCCGAGCTGTCGCCGGGCGAGTTCGCCACGGCGGTATGCCGCGCGGCCGACAACGGTGCACGCGTCATCGTGATCGACAGCATCAATGGCTACCTCAATGCCATGCCCGACGAGCGTTTTCTCACCACCCACCTGCACGAGCTGCTCACCTACCTGGGCCAGCGCGGCGTGGTAACCATTCTGGTGGGCGTGCAGCAGGGCATGCTGGGCGGCCACATGTCGACCACGGTGGACGCCAGCTACCTGGCCGACAACGTGCTGATGCTGCGCTACTTCGAGCACGACGGCGAGGTCAAGCAGGCGGTGTCGGTGTTCAAGAAGCGGGGCAGTTACCACGAGCGCACCATCCGCCAGTTCTCGATGTCGAAGGACGGCATCCATGTGGGCCCGGTGCTGCGCGGGTTCCGCGGCATCCTCACCGGTGTGCCGGTCTATGTGGGCAACGGCAATGGTGTGGTGCAAGCCGACGAGGGCCGCTGAATGGAGCATGGCATCGTCGTCTGCGCACCCACCGGGCAGGACGCCCCGCTGGCGGCGCGGGTGTTCACCGCGGCCGGCATCACCAGCACCATTTGCCGGGATGTGGAGGCGCTGGTGGGACAGATCGTCCGCGGCGCCGGTGCGCTGCTGCTGGTCGAGGAAGTGATCAGCGGCAAGGCCATCAAGCCGCTGCTGGACTACGTGGCGGTGCAGCCGACCTGGTCGGACATCCCCATTCTGCTGCTGACCCGCAGCGGCGCCGATTCGGTGGATGTGCGCCGCGCGGTCGAGCACCTGGGCAACGTCACGCTGCTGGAGCGGCCGGTGCGCACCATTGCGCTGATCAGCGCGGCGCGCTCGGCCATCCGGGCGCGCGAGCGCCAGTACCAGGTGCGCGACACCGACCAGCGCAAGGACGAATTCCTGGCCACGCTGGCGCACGAGCTGCGCAACCCGCTGGCGCCGATCGGCTCCAGCATGGCGGTGCTGCAGCACCTGTACGCCGATTCACCGCAGGTCACGCAGGTGCGCAATGTGGTGAACCGCCAGCTCGCGCACCTGACCCGGCTGGTGGACGACCTGCTCGATGTGGCCCGCATCACCAGCGGCAAGGTGGTGCTGAAGAAAAGCGACATCACGCTGCACTCGGTGGTGCAGCACGCGGTGGAGATTTCCAGCTCGGTGATCGACAGCCGCAAGCACCGGTTGCGCGTCGAGCAGCCGCAGGCCGGGCATGTACTGCATGCCGACCACGCGCGGCTGGTGCAGAGCCTGGCCAACCTGCTGGTGAACGCAGCCAAGTTCACGCCGCGCGGCGGGGACATCACGCTGCGGGTGGCGGTGGATGGTGTGATGGTGCGCTTTGCGGTGCGCGACACGGGCGTGGGGCTGGAGCCGGATTCGCTGGCGCGGATTTTCGAGCTGTTCGCGCAAACCCCGGTGCCGGGCGAGGCCCCCACCGGCCTGGGCATTGGCCTGAGCCTGGCCCGGCAGTTTGCCGAAATGCACGGCGGCACGCTGTCGGCCAGCAGCCCCGGCCTGGGCCAGGGCTGCGATTTTGTGATGGCGTTGCCAGTGGTGGTGGCAGCGCCGCTGGCCCTTCTGCCGGCGGCGGAAATCCCCACTGCGGCCACCGGCACCCCGCTGAAGATTCTGGTGGTGGACGACAACATTGACGCCGCGCATTCGCTGCAGATGCTGCTGTCGATGAAGGGCTTTGCGGTAACCACTGCCTTTGACGGCGTGGCCGCGCTGGCCGGCGTGCAGCGCGAGCGGCCCGACGTGGTGGTCATGGATATCGGCATGCCCGGCATGAACGGCTACGAGGCCGCCACGCTGATGCGCCAGCAGCCGGGTGGCGAAGACATCACGCTGATTGCGCTCACCGGCTGGGGCTCGGCCGCCGACCGGCAGCGCGCCAGCCAGGCCGGCTTTGACCACCACCTGGTCAAGCCGGTGGACAGCGCCACGCTGCTGCGCTGCATGGAGCGGCCGGAGGCTGTGTGATGGCCTCTTGTAGCGGCTGTTGGTTTTTTTGCATTCGTTGAATACAGAA
>DASWYJ010000076.1:0-4729 GCA_036405035.1 Burkholderiaceae bacterium | reverse complement strand
ACACCTGAAAGACGGTGGCCGCTACCGCCGCCGCCGCCACGCGTGTTTCGTGGCCGAGGGCGAGGTGCTGCAGCCCGTGCCGCACCGGGCGCACTGGCAGCCGGTGGAGTACAACGCGCTGCACGGTGGCATGGAGCGCTGGTTTGCGCCCATGCTGCCCGCCAGCACCGCCACGCCCGCCTGGCAACACCTGCTGTGTGGCCTGGGCCGCGTGTTCGATGCGGCCACCGGTAGCCGTGCGCCGTGGTTCGTGGAGGCGCACCAGTTCCGCATCGACACCGCTGGCGGCATTGGCCGGCCCACGCCCGAAGGGGCCCACCGCGACGGCGTGGATTTCGTGGCGGTATTTTTGGTGGGGCGCCAGGGCATCAAGGGCGGCGAGACCCGGGTTTTTGCTGCCGACGGCCCGGCCGGCCAGCGCTTCACGCTGACCGAGCCCTGGTCGGTGCTGCTGCTCGACGACGCCCGCGTGATCCACGAGTCCACCCCCATCCAGCCGCTGGACGGCGAAGGCCACCGCGACACGCTGGTGCTGACCTACCGGCGCGGCGGCTTTCAGGGACAGCGGCGGTAAATTCCGCCGCCGCGCGCTGGTTTGTTACAAATTACGCCGCAGGCTTGTCGGTGTTTTGCCGTGCTGGGGCGTTAGTTTGTGTAGCATTTCCTTCACCGGAAGGCCGCTTGACATACCCAGAATCAGGAGAAGCTCCATGACATCACGTGCAACCACCTTCCTCGGTGCCGCCGCCCTCGCGTTGGGCTGCATGGCCGCCGCTGCGCCGGCCCAGGCCGGCGACGCCTACATCAACGCCACCGTAGGGGGCGTGTTTGCCCCCGGTGTGTATGGTCAGATCCAGATCGGCAACAACCCGCCGCCGCCCTTGCTCTATGCCCAGCCGGTGGTGATCACGCGCGGACCCGCCTACGTGGCCGAGCCGCTGTACCTGTACGTGCCGCCCGGCCACGCCAAGAAGTGGAGCAAGCACTGCGCGCGCTACAACGCCTGTGGCCGTCCGGTGTACTTCGTGCGTGCCGACCAGAACAACCGTTGGTGGGAGCGTGGTGACGGCCGGGGTCCGGGCCCTGCTCACCGCGGCGATGACCGTGGCCGCGGCAACAAGCACGACCGCCATGGCGACGACCACGGCCGTGGCAAGCATGGCAAGGGCCACGACCACTGAGCCCCGGCAGTGGCCCATGAAAAAGCCCGCAGTCTGCGGGCTTTTTTGCGTCTGGCGGGCCGGTTTACAGGCGCTCGAAAATCGCCGCAAGGCCCTGGCCACCGCCGATGCACATGGTCACCAGCGCGTAGCGGCCCTGGATGCGCTCCAGCTCGTACAGCGCCTTCACCGTGATGATGGCGCCGGTGGCGCCGATCGGGTGGCCCAGCGAGATGCCCGAGCCGTTGGGGTTGACCTTGGCCGGGTCCAGGCCGAGGTCGCGGGTGACGGCACAGGCCTGTGCGGCGAAGGCCTCGTTGGCCTCGATCACGTCCAGGTCGGAGACCTTCAGGCCGGCCTTCTTCAGCGCCGCCTGGGTGGCTGGCACCGGGCCTATGCCCATGTACTTCGGGTCCACACCGGCGTGGGCATAGGCCACCAGGCGGGCCAGCGGCTTGACGCCCCGGGCCTTGGCGGTGGCGGCTTCCATCAGCACCACGGCGGCCGCGGCGTCGTTGATGCCGGAGGCGTTGCCGGCGGTCACGGTGCCGTTTTCCTTGGCGAACACCGGCTTGAGCTTGGCGAAGTCGTCGATGGTGGCGCCGGTGCGGAAGTGCTCGTCGGTGGTGTAGGCCACTTCGCCCTTCTTGCTCTTGAGCATCACCGGAACGATCTGGTCCTTGAAGTAGCCGGCGGCGGTGGCGCGCTCGGCACGGTGGTGGCTTTCCAGCGCCAGCTGGTCCTGGTCGTCGCGGGTGATGCCCCACTTGCCGGCGATGTTCTCGGCCGTCACACCCATGTGGATGGTGTGGAAGGGGTCGTGCAGCGCGCCGATCATCATGTCGGTGAGCTTGGTGTCGCCCATGCGGGCGCCCCAGCGGGTGTTCAGGCTGGCAAATGGCGCGCGGCTCATGTTTTCGGCACCGGCGCCGATGGCGATGTCGGCGTCGCCCAGCAGGATGGACTGGCTGGCATTGACGATGGCCTGCAGACCGGAGCCGCACAGGCGGTTGACGTTGTAGGCCGGTGTGCTTTGCGCACAGCCGCCGTTGATCGCGGCCACGCGCGACAGATACATGTCCTTGGGCTCGGTGTTGACCACATGGCCGAACACCACATGGCCCACGTCTTCGCCGCTGACCTTGGCGCGGGCCAGCGACTCGCGCACCACCAGCGCACCCAGCTCGGTGGGGGGAACGTCTTTCAGGCTGCCACCAAAGGTACCAATCGCGGTACGCACACCGCTGACCACAACGACTTCACGACTCATCGCACTCTCCTGCTGGTTATGGGGACCGGACATTTTTCCGGGAAGCAGGCATTGTCGCGCAGCCCGGCGGGCGCTGCCATGGTGGGTGGGAAAGCCCCAATTCAATGGGAAATTGGCCATTGGCCAGCGCCCATGCTGCAGAGTTTGCTATCAAATTTGATGCATTGAGCCAGGGCTGCGAAGGGGAGGGGCGATAGGGGGGCTTGCCCGGCCTTTTTCACACGGCTGCCACATACGGGGCGTAGGGTGAGGGGGTGGCCCGCCGTGGGCCTTTCAGGAGCGCAAGGTGGATCTACATGACGATGAGCGGGTGCGGCGCATCCGCGACGAGCTGATCGACAGCTACGACGAAGAACTGGAGATGGAGCTGGAAGACCGCAGCGTGGACGCCGACGGCGTGGTGCAGCCCGACCGCGACAAGGCGGCCCGCCGCCAGTATTTCCGCGAGCTGTTCCGGCTGCAGGGTGAACTGGTGAAGCTGCAGGACTGGGTGGTGGCCAGCGGCCACAAGGTGGTGATCGTGTTCGAGGGGCGCGACGCGGCCGGCAAGGGCGGGGTCATCAAGCGCATCACGCAGCGGCTCAATCCGCGGGTGTGCCGTGTGGCGGCGCTGCCCGCACCGAACGACCGCGAGCGCACGCAGTGGTATTTCCAGCGCTACGTGTCGCACCTGCCGGCTGCCGGCGAGGTGGTGCTGTTCGACCGCAGCTGGTACAACCGCGCCGGCGTGGAGCGGGTGATGGGCTTCTGCAATGATGAGCAGTACGAGGAATTCTTCCGCAGCGTGCCCGAGTTCGAGAAGATGCTGGTGCGCTCGGGCATCCAGGTCATCAAATACTGGTTCTCCATTTCCGACGAAGAGCAGCACCTGCGTTTTCTCGGCCGCATCCACGACCCGCTGAAGCAGTGGAAGCTCAGCCCCATGGACCTGGAAAGCCGCCGCCGCTGGGAGGAATACACCAAGGCCAAGGAGATCATGCTGGAGCGCACCCACATTCCCGAGGCGCCGTGGTGGGTGGTGCAGGCGGTGGACAAGAAGAAGGCCCGGCTCAACTGCATCCACCACCTGCTGCAGCAGATGCCGTACCACGAGACCCCGCACCCACCCATCGTGCTGCCCGACCGGGTGCGCCACGACGACTACGTGCGCAACCCCGTGCCCCAGCATCTGCTGGTGCCGGAAAAGTACTGACGCAGGAGGCGCGCGCTCAGGCTGCCACAACCAGGGGCAGCGTGGCCTGCAGCCCGTCGGCCACCGGCGTGAAGGGGCGGGTCAGGGCGGCGCGGGCGCCGTCGTCGGGCAGGCTGCGCCAGAGGGCGTCGCGGGCATTGCCGGCGTCACCGGCCACATAGAGCTGGGTGGTCAGCAGGTCGCGGCCATCCCGGCGGACTTTCACATGGATATGCGGTGTGCGGCCCGTGTAGGGGGCGGGCCGCAGCGTGCGGAAGCGGTAGCGGCCTGCGGCGTCGGTGGTGACGCGGCCGAAGCCCTGGAAAGCCGGGTCGGCCCGGCCGCCGTCTCCGGGGTGGTGGTAGTGGCCGGCCTGGTCGCACTGCCAGATTTCCACCTGCGCGCCGTGCAGCGGCCGGCCGGCGGTGTCGGTCACGGTGCCATCAAGCCACACCGGGGTGCCGGCGGCATAGCGCAGTGCGCCGTTGCGCAGCAGGTCGAAATCGCTGTCCTGCGGCAAAGTCACCGGATAGAACGGCCCTTCGGTTTGCGCTGGCGTGGCGCGCAGCGGCGCGGCCGGCTGCGCGCGTGCGCCGGTCCACACGGCGGGTGCGCACACCAGCGCGGCGAGCAGGCGGCGGCGAAGGGGAGCAGGGCCGGGCATGCGGCGATGGTGTCAGAACGGCGGCGGGCTGGCAAACGCCAGCGGGCCGCCATGTTCCGGGTGGGGCAATTGCAGCGCGCAGGCGTGCAGCAGCAGGCGCGGCGCAGCGGCCAGCGCTGCGGGCGTGCCGTACAGCGCATCACCGAGGATGGGGTGGCCAATGGCCTGCAGGTGCAGCCGCAATTGGTGGGTGCGACCGGTGAGGGGCTCCAGGGCCAGCCGGCTGTGGCCGGCGGGCGTGCTGCCGAGCAGGCGCCAGCGGGTGCTGCTGGGTTTGCCGCTGGTGTGGTCGATGACGCGCAGCGGGCGGCGCGGCCAGTCGGCGGCAATCGGCAGGTCGATCAGACCCCAGGCGCCTTCGGGCGGCGGCGCCACCGTGCCGGCGACCACGGCTTCGTAGGTTTTGCCTACAGCGCGCGTGGCAAAGGCGCTGCCGAGGGTGCGCTGCGCAGCAATGCCGCGCG
>DASWYJ010000075.1:0-5025 GCA_036405035.1 Burkholderiaceae bacterium | reverse complement strand
GCGCCGGCTTCCTCGTTGTTGTATTCCACGCTGCCACCGGGCTGCAGGATTTCATAGGGCGACATGGTGGCGTCGCCCACGAAGATCAGCTTGTAGTCCTTGTTGTACTTGCGGATGATGTCCCAGGTGGCGAACTTCTCGCTGAAGCGGCGCCGGTTGTTCTTCCACATGAAGTCGTACACACAGTTGTGGAAGTAGTAGAACTCCAGGTGCTTGAATTCGGCCTTGGCTGCAGAGAACATCTCTTCCACCCGGGCAATGTGCTCGTCCATGGTACCGCCCACATCCATCAGCAGCAGCACCTTCACGTTGTTGTGGCGTTCCGGCACCATCTTGATGTCGAGCCAGCCGGCGTTGGCGGCCGTGCTTTTGATGGTGTCGTCCAGGTCCAGCTCTTCCACGCTGCCTTCGCGGGCGAACTTGCGCAGCCGGCGCAGCGCCACCTTGATGTTGCGGGTGCCCAGCTCCTGGGTGTCGTCGTAGTCCTTGTAGGCCCGCTGGTCCCACACTTTCACCGCGCTGCGGTTGCGACCCTTCTCCTGGCCGATGCGGATGCCCTGCGGGTTGAAGCCATTGGCGCCAAAGGGGCTGGTGCCGCCGGTGCCGATCCACTTGCTGCCGCCTTCGTGGCGTTCCTTCTGCTCCTCGAAACGCTTTTTCAGCGTTTCCATCAGCTCGTCCCAGCCCATCTTCTCGATCTTGGCTTTCTCCTCGGGGCTCAGTTCCAGCTCCAGGTTCTTGCGCAGCCATTCGAGGGGGATGTCCTTGGTGAAGTCGGCGACCATCTCCACACCCTTGAAATAGGCGGCGAAGGCGCGGTCGAACTTGTCGTAGTGTTTTTCGTCCTTCACCAGGGTGAGCCGGCTCAGGTAGTAGAAGTCGTCGATGTGGAAACGGTCTTCGCTGGTGGGACCCACCACGCCTGCCTTGAGCGCTTCGACCAGCGTCAGGTATTCCTTGACCGACACCGGCAGCTTGGCCGAACGCAGGGTGTAGAAGAAATCGATGAGCATGCGATCTCCTGGGGTTAGCGGGTTGTGCGGGGCTTGTCCAGCAGGTACAGCAGCTGGGCTTTCGCCTCGGGCCATTCACCCGAGCGCATGCTGTACATCACGGTGTCGCGGATGGTGCCGTCGCGGCGCAGCGCGTGGCCGCGGATCACGCCGTCTTTCCGGGCGCCCAGCCGCTCGATGGCCTGTTGCGAGGCGAAATTGAAGTTGTCGGTACGCCAGCCCACCACATGGCAGCCCAGGGTTTCGAAGGCGTGCGTCAGCATCAGCAGCTTGCAGGTGGTGTTGACATGGGTGCGCTGGCAGCGTTTGGCATACCAGGTGTAGCCAATCTCCACCCGCTTCACGGCGGGCAGGATGTCGTGGTAGCTGCTGCTGCCGATCACCGTGCCGGTGGCGGTTTCGGTCACGGCGAAGGCCAGCCGGCTGCCGTCCCGGTGCATGGCGAGTGCGGTTTCGATGTAGCTGCGTGTCTCCTGCGGTTCGGGTACCGAGGTGATGCGCAGGCGGTAGAGCTCGCCGTCGGCCGCAGCCGCGCTCAGGCCCGCTTCGTGCGCCAGTGCCAGGGGCACCAGGGTGATGCCGCGCGCCTGCAGGGTGACGGGCTCCACGAAGGCCACGGGCTCACTCCTCCTCCTTGCTGGCCCGCTTGCGCCGCCATGCGCGCGCCGTTTGCAGGCCAATGCCACCGCCCAGGCCGATCAGCACGATGCCGACCAGGCTGCCGGTGCCGTAGCCGGCGGCGAACACGTCCACGCCGAACGCCAGGCCCAGCCAATAACCGAGCAGCGCGCCGCCCACGAAACCCACCGCGTCGGACAGGCCTTCAATCAGAAGAGGATGCATGGTGGAGATTGTCTCAGCGGTTGTGGCGTTGCATGAATACCAGTTTTTCGAACAGGGTGACATCCTGCTCGTTTTTCAGCAGCGCACCCACCAGCGGCGGCACGGCTACCTTCTCATCCTTGCTTTGCAGTGCCTCGAGCGGAATGTCTTCGGCAACCAGCAGCTTGAGCCAGTCGAGCAGCTCGCTGGTACTGGGCTTCTTCTTCAGGCCGGGCAGGTTGCGCACGTCGTAGAAGGTTTTCATCGCCGCCGCCAGCAGCTCTTTTTTCAGGCCGGGGAAATGCACGTCGACGATCTGCTGCATCGTCGTGGCGTCGGGGAACTTGAGGAAGTGGAAGAAGCAGCGGCGCAAAAAGGCGTCGGGCAGCTCTTTCTCGTTGTTGGAGGTGATGAAGACCAGCGGCCGGTGCTTGGCACGGATCAGCTCGCGGGTTTCGTAGCAGTAGAACTCCATGCGGTCGATTTCGCGCAGCAGGTCGTTCGGGAATTCGATGTCGGCCTTGTCGATCTCGTCGATCAGCAGCGCCACCGGCTGGTCGGCGGTGAAAGCCTGCCACAGCACGCCCTGCACGATGTAGTTGTGGATGTCCTTGACCTTCTCGTCACCCAGCTGGGAGTCGCGCAGCCGGCTCACTGCATCGTATTCATACAGGCCCTGCTGGGCCTTGGTGGTGGATTTGATGTGCCATTGCAACAGGGGCATGCCGAGCGCCTGCGCCACCTCCTCGGCCAGCATGGTCTTGCCGGTGCCGGGCTCGCCCTTGACGAGCAGGGGGCGTTTCAGTGTGATGGATGCATTGACCGCCAGCATCAGGTCTTGCGTGGCGACGTAGGTCTGGGAGCCTTGGAATTTCATGGAGATGGGGCGGATTCGGGGTGGGTTGTGCCGGCTATAATCTTCTGCTGATTCAAGCCAGACGTTCCACAGGATTGTGCGCGCAAAATGAACAAGTTGTTGACTACCGTATTTGCCTTCTGTGTCGCTTCAGCGACCGCCGTTTCGGCCTTCGCCCAGGATGTGAAGGGTGACGCCAAGGCCGGCGAAGGCAAGATCGCCATGTGTATCGGCTGCCATGGCATCAAGGGCTACCAGGCCAGCTTTCCCGAGGTGTACAAGGTTCCGATGATCTCGGGCCAGAGCGGCCCCTTCATCATTGCCGCCCTGCAGGCATACAAGAAGGGTGAACGCAAGCACCCCACGATGCGCGCCATTGCCGACTCCCTGAGCGACCAGGACATGGCCGACATCGCCGCCCACTACAGCGTGGACGGTGTGGTGGCCGGCGCCCCGGCGCTGCCGAAGGCGCCCGAGGCGCCCGCCAAGGTGGCCGAGATGCTGAAGAAGGGCGCCTGCCTGTCCTGCCACGGTGACAACCTGAGCAAGCCCATCGACCCGACCTACCCCAAGATTGCCGGCCAGCACACCGACTACCTGTTCGTGGCGCTGAAGTCCTACAAGGTGGAGAACAATCCCAATGTCGGCCGCAGCAACGCCATCATGGGCGGTATCGCCAAGCAGTTCAGCAATGCCGAGCTGAAGGAACTCGCCAAATACGTTGGCGGCCTCGACAGCGACCTCAAGATCATGCCGCAGAGCAAGATCCACCAGAAGCGCTGATCGGCTTTCCGCTCCAGAAGCACAAAAGCCGCTCAATGAGCGGCTTTTGTGCTTCTGGCCAGCGTGTTTGCTGGTGTTTTAGCTACATAAAGCGTAGCAAATGAATCCCATGCATTGCCCGCCGCTCAGTCGCGCGTGGCCCGGCGTTGCACACAAGCAACATAGGCATCGCCGTCCGGCGTGCGGCCGGCGCGCTGGCTTTCCCACAGCATCTGCCCCAGGCATTCCATGGCTTCGTGGTGGGCGTCGTGCAGGGAGTCGCGGCGCGCGGTCAGCAGCTCGACGGCCTGCCGGATGCCACGTGGCTGGTCGATCGAGCATTGTTCGCTGATCGACAGGTGCATGGACAGGTGCAGAAACGGGTTGGTGGCGCCGGCGCCGGCATCGTAGAGGCGGGCGACAGCCGCCTCGGCATCGGCCAGGTCGGCATGGTATTCGGGGTGTTCGGCGATCCACTGGCTGGCGAGTGTTTCAATCGCTTCAAGCGGGGCCTGGCGCTGGCTTTTGTCGTGCACGCTGCAGAAGAAGCGGCGCACATCATCCTGGGAGGGCGAAAACATGCGCGCAAGCGTAGCATGGCGGCGGGTTGCGGTGGCGTCCTACGCCGCCGCGCCGCGAAGCCGCTATATTGGCTGCAGGCCCGCGCCGCAGTCCGGGATGCGCCGGCCACATTGCAACAACCCGGCGAGGAGGTCACCATGGGCGCTATCCGTATTGTGGGCATCATTCTGGTCGTCGCTGGCGTGGCCGGCTTTTTTACCGGCGGCTTCAGTTTCACCAAGGATTCGACGGCGGCCAAGATCGGCCCGGTCGAGCTGACGGTCAAGGAAAAAGAGGCGGTCAATATTCCGCAGTGGCTCAGCATTGCCGCCGTGGTGGCTGGCGTGGCCGCCCTGGCACTGGGCGGCCGCAAGTCCTGAGCGGCACGGCGCACGGCGGAGGCAGCCCCGTACCCGGGAGGGTGGGGTTGCTGTGTTTTCAGGCCCGCCAGCCGGGGATCTGCCAATCGCGCCAGAGCGCCAGGCCGCGCAGCCCGGCCGTCACCACCACGCAGGCCAGCAGGGCGAGCCAGCCCGGTTGGCCCAGATGCAGCAGCGCCACATAGGCCCAGCCTCCGGCAAACGCACACACCGCATAGGGCCGGTGGTCGCGGAAGGCGGTGGGAATTTCGTTGCACACCATGTCGCGCAGCACGCCGCCGAACACGCCGGTGATCACGCCCATCAGCACCGCCACCAGCGCAGGCAATTGCGCTTGCAGCGCCTGGTCCACCCCCACGGCGGCAAACAGCCCCAGCCCCAGTGCGTCGGGCCACTGGATGGCGCGGGCGGTGGGCGCAAAGTAGCGCTGCCGCAGCAGCAGCATGGCCAGCACACACAGCAGCAGCACCGCCCACAGCAGATCAACGTGGCGCACCCAGAAGAATGGCCGCTGGTCGAGCAGCAGGTCGCGCAGCGTGCCGCCGCCGAACGCGGCCAGGAAGGCCACCACACACACGCCCACGGCATCGAGCCGCTTGCGCGCGGCCTCCATTGCGCCGGAGAGCGCAAA
>DASWYJ010000074.1:0-1895 GCA_036405035.1 Burkholderiaceae bacterium | reverse complement strand
GCCCCTGGGCAGCGGCTCGCTCAGCGCCTGGCTGATGCGCCGGGTCAGCCGCGCCAGGTAGTCGTTGTAGCCACCCACATTCATCACCGCGCCGTCCACCCGGTAGTCGCCAAACAGCGTGGCGGTTTGCAGGTCTTGCGAAATGAAGGTGTCGCCCTTGCCCAGCATGCCGGTGAGCTGTTGCACCGTCATGGCGGTGAAGGCGGGCAGGGCGGTTACGTCCAGCGCATGGTGGTCGCGCAGCTCATCGGCCTCGCGCAGGATGAAGGGAATGCCGAAGTCGTAGGGTGCAAAGTCTTCCCGCAGCTCGGCCGCCATCACGTCGCCGGTGGCGCTGCTGTCGTCGGTGCTTTCGCTGGTGGTGCCGGCCAGGCCTTCTTTCAGCAACTCGTCGTAGAACGACTGAAAAGCCGGGTGCTCCACGATGGACAGCACGTCCAGCAGGCTGGCCGGCTCCTGCCCGGCGCCAATGCGTTCGCGGTTCTCGCGCTTCAGGTCGGTGTATTCCGCGTCGCGCCACATCAGCCGCAGGCCCCGGCCAATGGTTTGCTCCAGCAGAATCTGCGCCTGGCTGGAACGCAGCGGCACGATGACGCAGATGTTGTTCACATCAAAGCCCTCGCGCAGCATCAGCACACTCACAATCACGCGCGGCGTGGCGTGCCGGTCCACGCTGAACAGGCGTTCGCGCACCGGCGCCCAGTCTTTCTCGCCCAGCTCGGCCTTTTTGCCGGAGTCGATGGTCATCACCTCGTCTTCGGCCAGGCCCTCGTCCTGCAGAAACTGAGCCACCAGCGGCGAAACCGTGGTGTCTTCGCACACCACCAGCATCTTGGGGTGGCGGTGCGGGTCGATGCGGGCAAAGTCGGCTTCCAGCTTGCGCAGCTTCTTCAGCCCGGCGCGCAGCATTACGCGCTGGCCTTCGCTCAAGATCGGGTTGCCTTCGTCGTCCCGCTCGGCCTTGAACTCCAGCGGCAGCGCGCCAATTTCCTTGCGCCGGTCCAGCACCAGCGATTTCACCAGCCCGGCGCGCATGGCGCTCTTTAAATCAAAGTCGGTGACGATGTGCGCAAAGTAGCGCTTCTGCTTGTTCTTGCCGGTGCCCACGTCGTTGTACGGCGTGGCCGAAAAGTCCACCTGCACAAAACGCCGGCCCTTGCTGTCGGCAATGCGGCTCAGGCTTTTCTGCCATTCCACCTCGGTGGTTTCACCCTCGCGCTTGAATTCGTGGATGTGGTGCGCCTCGTCGTTGAACACCATCAGCTCGGGCAGGTTCACCAGAAATTCCAGCACGTTGCCCCTAGCGTAGCGCCGGTCCAGCACGTCCAGGCTGTTGCCGGTGGCGCGGCCGGGCGTGAGCGGCAGCACCGCGTCAATCACCTGCTGTGGGTCCAGCGGCGCGCCCGGAGTTTCAATTTCTTCGCCTTCCAGCGGCAGCTCACCCTCGGCCAGCAAGTGCCAGTTGGTGATGGCGATCATGCCGTTGCCGGTGGCTTTCAGGCCAATCTCGGCCTTGCCACACACGTTGCCGCGCACAAAGCCAAACACCACCTCCCGGTGCACTTCCGGGATGAACAGGTCGGCAAACTGGGCAATGTCCGACGTGGCAAAGTCCCGCGAACCGTGGCCGCTGCTCACCAGCTTGCCGCAAAAGGCATCGAGCAGCCGCTCGTACACAATCAGCCCCGGCGCCACCACCATGAACTGCCGGGTGAAACGTGGGTCGTCCATGCCCTCGGCCAGCGCTGCCGTCTTGTTCAGCAGTTGCCAGACCATCAGCGCCTGCAGCACCCAGGTTTTGCCGGTGCCGGTGGCCATCTTGAAACAGTATTTGGGGTGACCGTGTTTGGCGGCAGCCACCTCCGCCAGCCGCGTGCCCGCCAGCAGTGCATCGG
>DASWYJ010000073.1:0-5803 GCA_036405035.1 Burkholderiaceae bacterium | reverse complement strand
GATTTCGAGATGACGTTGTTCATCCGCGAGAAGCTGCAGGAGGTCTTCATGCAGACCGGCACCACGATGCTGCTGGTCTCGCACGACCTCGAAGAAGCGGTGTACCTGGCCGACCAGGTGCTGCTGCTGACCAAGCGGCCCACCCGCGTGGCCGAGATCCTGCGCTATGGCGACCCGCGGCCGCGCACCGTGGCCACGCTGTCGGAGCCGAGCTTTGTCGACACCAAGAAGCTGAGCCTGGAGATATTCCAGCGCGAGGTGCGGCGCTAACCATCAGGGGGACGAACCATGGATGAAGCCCAGGCCCTGGCCTATGTGAAAGCCAGCGCCACCGCACTCGGCGTGCCGCTGGACAGCGCCCGCGCCGTCCGCGTGGCGGCACACCTGCAGCGCACCGCCGCCCTGGCGGCGGTGCTGCAGGGCGCTGAACTGGCTCCCCACGATGAATTGAGCGAAATTTATAGCCCTGGAGCATTCTGGCCAGCGCTGGATATCAATTGTTAGCTATGAATAATGTAGCAAACAGAACCTTGCAGGACACACTGGCTGCGCTTGCCGCTGGCGCTGCCAGCGCCCGCGAACTGGCCGAGATATGCATCGCGCGGGTGGAGGCCGGCAACGGCCGTGTCAATGCCTTTACCGATTTCACCTTCACCCGCGCCCGGGCCGAGGCCGATGCCATCGACGCGCGGCGCGCCCGCGGCGAGGCGCTGCCGCCGCTGGCGGGGGTGCCGTATGCGGTCAAGAATCTGTTCGATATCGACGGCGTGGTTACGCGGGCCGGCTCCAGAATCAACCGCGACCATGCCCCCGCCACCGAAGACGCGTTCCTGGTGCAGCGCATGCGCGCCGCTGGTGCGGTGCTGCTCGGCGGCCTCAACATGGACGAGTACGCCTACGGCTTCACCACCGAAAACTCACACGACGGCCCCTGCCACAACCCGCACGACCTGGCCCGCACTGCGGGCGGCTCTTCCGGCGGCTGCGGCGCGGCCATTGCGGCCGGCATGGTGCCCCTGACGCTGGGCTCGGACACCAATGGCTCGATCCGCGTGCCGTCGTCGCTGTGTGGTGTCTGGGGCCTGAAGCCCACCTTTGGCCGGCTCTCGCGGCGCGGCAGCTACCCCTTTGTGCACAGCCTCGACCACCTCGGCCCCTTCGCCGATTCGGTGCACCACCTCGCGCTGGCCTACGACGCGCTGCAGTCGCCCGACCCGCTGGACCCGGGCTGCCATGCCACCGCCATTACCCCTGCCAGCGCCAGCCTTGCGCACGGCGTGGAGGGCCTGCGCATCGGCGTGCTGGGCGGCTATTTCGACGACAACGCTACCGCGCCCGCCCGTGCCGCGCTGCAGCGCGCGGCGCAGGTGCTGGAGGCGAGCGACGTTGTTGCCTGGCCCGACGCTGCGCTGGCCCGCGCTGCCGCCTTCATCACCACCGCCAGCGAAGGGGGCAGCCTGCACCTCGACGATCTGCGCACGCGCGCTGGCGATTTCGAGCCGCTCTCGGTCGACCGCTTCCTGTCCGGTGCGCTGCAGCCGGCCGCCTGGTACCTGCAGGCCCAGCGGTTTCGCCGGCGCTACCGCGACCGTGTCAACGCGCTGTTCACCCAGTGGGATGTGCTGCTGGCCCCGGCCACGCCGGTGGCGGCACCGCTGCTCGGCACCGAATGGCTGGAGATCAATGGCCAGCGCCACCCCTGTCGGCCGGCGCTGGGGCTGCTGACCCAGCCCATCTCGTTTGCCGGCTGCCCGGTGGTCGCGGCGCCGCTGTGGCCCGCAGGGACCGGCGGCATGCCGGTGGGCGTGCAGATCATTGCCGCGCCCTGGCGCGAAGACCTGGCGCTGCGCGCGGCCTGTGTGCTGGAACAGGCCGGGGTGGCCCACACCAAAACGGTAGAGTGAGGGCATGGACATCAATTTGCCTCCCGTTCTGGCCGAAGTCACGGCCGCTTTTGCACGCTACGAAAAGGCGCTGATCAGCAACGACGTGCCGGTGCTGATGGAACTGTTCTGGAACAGCCCGCACACGCTGCGCTACGGCGTTACCGAAAACCTCTATGGCCATGCCGAGATCAGCGCATTCCGCAGCGCGCGCAGCCCGTCGGGCCTGGCCCGCACGGTGCTCAGAACGGTCATTACCACCTACGGCACCGATTTCGCCACTGCCAACATCGAGTTCCAGCGCGCCGGCAGCGCCGCGTTTGGCCGGCAGAGCCAGACCTGGGCGCGCATGCCGGAAGGCTGGCGCGTGGTGGCAGCCCATGTGAGCCTGTTGCCTTGACCACATCGCTAGCCCTGGAGGATGGCGCCCGCCTCAGCCGTGCCGACGCGGTGTACGCGCAGCTCAAGCGCGACATTGCCGCGTTCCAGCTCGTGCCGGGCGACCGCTTCACCGAGAACGAGATCTGCGAACGGCTCGGCGTGTCCCGCACGCCGGTGCGGCAGGCGCTGTTCCGGCTCCAGCAGGATGGGCTGGTCGAGGTGCTGTTTCGCAGCGGCTGGCGGGTGCTGCCGTTCGATTTCGACCGCTTCGAGCAGCTCTACGATCTGCGCATGGTGCTGGAAACAGCGGCCGTGCAGCGCCTGTGCAGTGGCCACGGCGCGGCCGACCGTGGCCTGCTCGACAGCCTGGCCGCCATCTGGCTGGTGCCCGCAGCGCAGCGCAGCACCGATGCCGCGCAGGTGGCGGAATGGGACGAGGCCTTCCACTGCACACTGGTGCTGGCGGCCGGCAATGCCGAGATGGCCCGGGTGCACCGTGAGGTGACCGAGCGCATCCGCGTGATACGCCGGCTCGATTTCACGCAGCAGCCGCGCATTGCCGCCACCTACGAGGAGCACGCCAAGATTCTCCGGGCCATCCAGCGCAAGCGTGCCGACCCGGCCATGCTGCTGCTGCGCACCCACATCGAGACCAGCCAGAAGGAAGTGCGCAAGATCACGCTGCATCAGGTGCATCTGGCGCGGCAGTCGGGCCAGCGCGGCTGATCCTTTCCGGCACACCGGGACGGCACTGCGGGATATATCGATATGGAAAATCCGTTGTAGCGGCGGTGCGGTGGCGGGGTAGCATCGGGGCAGGAGGAGATGCCGTGGGGAGTTTTGCCGTGCCGGACGCCGCGACGTTGCGGTTGTACCAGGAGATTGCGCTGCATCTGGGCAGCGCAGTGCTGGCCGGTGGGCTGATTGGCCTGGAGCGCAGCTTCCATGGCCGCCCCGCCGGCTTTCGCACCCACACGCTGGTGTGCCTGGCCTCCAGCCTGCTGATGCTGGTCACGCTGTACCAGTCGTACTGGTTTCCGAGCAACGGTGCCGATGTGGTGCGGGTCGATCCCACGCGCATGGCGCAGGGCATCATGACCGGCATCGGTTTTCTCGGCGCTGGCGTGATCTTCAAGGAAGGGCTCACGGTGCGCGGCCTGACCACCGCCGCGTCGATCTGGATCACCGCCTCCATTGGCGTGCTGATGGGCATTGGCTTCTTTTTTGCCGGCTGCCTGGCCACGGTGATCACGCTGGGCGTGCTGGCGCTGTTCCGCCACATCGAGCTGCGCATGCCGACCAACCAGTTTGCCCAGCACGTGATCCGCTTCCGGCGCGACGCGGTGATGCCCGAGGACACGCTGCGCACGCTGCTGCAGACCCATGGCTTCAGCGTGGCCAACCTCAGCTACCGGCTGGAAGCCGGCGATGCCTTCGAGTACCGGATGATGCTGCGTACCATGCAGTCCGGCAACCTGCGGGTGCTGGCGCAGACGCTGAACGCCTTGCCCGAGGTGGTGGAGTTCCGGTTGTCACCCACTGGTGACTGAGGCCGGTGCTGCCTGCAGGGTGGCGGTGATGGCGTACGACTGGAGCCGCGCCGCGTGGTCGAAAATCTGCGACGTCACCATCAGCTCATCGGCGCCGGTGCGGGTCACAAAGGCCTGCATGGCGGCGCGCACGGTGTCGGGTGCGCCAATCGCCGAGCACGACAGCACGGTGGAGAGGATGGCGCGCTCCTGCGGGCCCAGGCTGTCGACATAGCCCTGCACCGGCGGCGGCAGCTGGCCGGGCCGGCCCAGCCGCAGGTTGACGAAGGCCTGCTGCATCGAGGTGGCGCGGAAGGCTGCTTCTGCATCGGTATCGGCCGCAAAGACATTGAAGCCCAGCATCACATACGGCCTTGCGAGCTGGGCCGAAGGCCGGAAGCTCTCGCGGTAGATGGCAATGGCCTCCATCATTTGCGCCGGCGCGAAATGCGAGGCAAATGCGTAGGGCAGGCCCAGCATCGCCGCCAGTTGCGCACCAAAAGTGCTGGAGCCCAGTATCCATACCGGCACCTTGGCGCCGCGGCCGGGCACGGCCCGCACCGGCTGGCGCGGGTTGTCCGAGAGGTGGTCCATCAGCTCCAGCACGTCCTGCGGGAATGCGTCGGCATCCGACTGGAGGTTGCGGCGCAGCGCGCGGGCGGTCACCTGATCGGAACCCGGCGCGCGGCCCAGCCCGAGATCGATGCGGCCGGGATGGAGCGCCTCCAGCGTGCCGAACTGCTCGGCAATCACCAGCGGCGAATGGTTGGGCAGCATGATGCCGCCGGCACCGACCCGGATGGTCGTCGTGCCGCTGGCCACATGGCCGATCAGCACGGCGGTGGCGGCGCTGGCAATGCCCGGCATGCCGTGGTGCTCGGCCAGCCAGTAGCGGCGGTAGCCCCAGCGTTCGGCGTGCTGGGCCAGGTCGAGCGTGTTGCGGAACGATTGCGCGGCATTGCCACCCTGCGTGATGGGCGACAGGTCGAGCACGGACAGCGGGACGGGAGTTGTCATGGGTGGGGCGTGGAGCAGAGGGGCCGGTGGCAAGTACCGATAATCGCAGTAAACGCTTTCCCTTGCAGAAGGACCTGCCCATGAATCTTCCTGCCGAAATCAATGCCGTTGCCCATGGCATCCAGCTGGCGGTGGCGCCGGTGTTCCTGTTGACGGCCGTGTCGGGCCTGATCGGTGCGGCCGCCGGGCGGCTGGCCCGCATCATCGACCGCGCCCGCATCGTGGAGGCGCGCATTGCGTCGGAGCCCGCGCCCGACGTACAGCAGCTGGCCTGGCGCGAACTGTCCGAACTGCGCACCCGTGGCCTGCTGGCCAACGGCGCCATTGCGCTGCTTACGTTGTGCGCGGTGATGATCGGCCTGACCATCATCGTGCTGTTTCTGGGCGAAACCACCGAACTGCAGATCCTGCGTATCGCCGCCGTGGGGTTTCTCGGCGGCGTTGCCTGTTTCATTTTTGCGCTGGCCTGTTTCCTGGCCGAAACCGTGATCGCCACCCGCTTGCTGAATTTTGCGCGGCCACCGCGCCGCTGAAAGGAACTGTCCCATGGAGCCATTGCCATCCGCTGCGCTGGACCAGCTGTTTCTGGAAGCCCGCACCGTCAACCATTTCCACGACACCCCGGTGCCGCTGGCGCTGCTGCAGGAGGCGTATGCACTGGCCCGCATGGGGCCGACCTCGATGAACACCCAGCCGGCGCGCTATGTGTTCCTGTGCAGTGCGGCTGCGCGCGAGCGGTTGCGCCCGGCACTGGCAGCAGGCAATCTGGAAAAAACCATGCAGGCGCCGGTGACGGTGATCGTGGCCCACGACACGCAGTTCTACGAACACATGCCGCAGATATGGCACGGCGTCGGCGCCCGCGAGAAGTTTGCCGGGAACCCGGCCTCGGTGGCGGCCACGGCCACGCGCAACGGCACGCTGGGCGGCGCGTACTTCATGCTGGCCGCGCGGGCGCTGGGTTTGTCCTGTGGCCCGATGGGCGGTTTTGAC
>DASWYJ010000072.1:0-1641 GCA_036405035.1 Burkholderiaceae bacterium | reverse complement strand
CTTGACAAGTTTTTTGCAGCGGTCGAACCCGGCTTCTGCGCCCTGCGCCGCGCAGCATTCCTCACCATTCTTGCGCTGGTTCAGGCAGAAGAAGATGTGGCGCTGGTAGTAAGGGGGCGTGGCATTGCTCATGGCCCATTTTAGGCACGCTCACCGGCGCGAGAGCTGCCCCACCAGATAGGCCAGCGCCGCATAGGGCCAGATCCAGCCCAGCCATTGCGCCACACCGTGGAAGCGGATGAAGCGGCCCTGCTCCCAGGTCTGCAGCGTTTGCCAGAAATAGGCGCTGTTGGGCGCCTGGTTCAAGACCGTGACCGACACCGCCAGCACCAGCAGCGCCAGTGCCGCGCATGCCCGGCGGGGCAGCGGCAGCATGGCGCCGCCCAGCACCAGCGCCACACCCAGCCCCACCCGCACCGGAACGGTGAGCCAGGCCCAGGCATGGTCGGGGCCATAGCTCAGCGCCGACGACAGGGCGGTGGCCCATACGCCCACGCCCAGGGTCGCTGCGAGGAATACCGCGCGCTGCCGCATGCCGCGGATCACCGAATACCCGAGCAGGCAGGGTGCCAGCGCGCCCAGGCCCACACACAGCAGCTCGGCGCTGGGCACCAGCGGCTGCAGCTCGATGTCGCGCACCGGCAGCCATTCGAGGAAGGGGGTGTCTTCGAGCAGGCTGGCCAGCCCGGCCTCCAGCCGCTCCATCACCTGGCCCAGGCCCAGCGGCACGGCCGCCGGAAACAGCAGCGCCAGTGGCCACAGCGCCAGCAGCACCAGCGCGCCCCGGGCATCGGGCACGAACCAGCGCGCGCGAAAACGGCTCCAGCGGTCGATGGCGCCCAGGGCTTCCAGCGCCCAGGCCGTGGCCGCGCCGAGCGCGGCGCCCACCACATTGAGCGCCAGGTCGGCATTGGAGGGCACGCGCGATGGCAGGTAGCCCTGCAGGGTCTCCATGGCCAGCGACAGCAGGGCTGCGGCGCCCACCGCGCCTGCCATCGCCAGGCGTTCGCGGCCGCTGCGCAGCGCGGCCAGCGCCAGCAGGAAGCCCAGCGGCCCATAGCCCAGCACGTTGGCGATCACGTCGAAGCCGGACCAGTAGCGTGGCAGCGGCGCCACCAGATAGGCCAGCGCGGGTACGCCCTGGTCGCGCCAGTCGGCAAACGGGTACAGGCTGGCATAGACCACCAGCGCCACGTAGCTCAGTGCCAGCGGCCAGGCGGCGGTGCGGTGCGGTGGATCCGTTGTGTCTGCCATGGCGCCGGTCCGTGGCAGACGGATCAGAAGGGCTTGACGACCACCAGCACCACGGCGGCGATCAGCAGCAGTACCGGCACTTCGTTGAACCAGCGGTACCAGGTGTGGCTGCGCCGGTTGGCGCCGCGTTCGAACTTGCGCAGCAGGCTGCCGCAGGCATGGTGGTAGCCCAGCGCCAGCACCACCACCAGCAGCTTGGCGTGCATCCAGCCGTTGCCCGGCCCGCGCCCCACACCGTAGCCCAGCCACAGCCACAGCCCCAGTGCCAGCGCCGGTACGGCCAGCAGCGTGGTGAAACGCAGCAGCTTGCGGGCCATCAGCAGCAGGCGCTGCTGCTCGGCGCTGCTGCCCGGCGGCACCAGGGCCAGATTGACGAAGATGCGCGGC
>DASWYJ010000071.1:0-1692 GCA_036405035.1 Burkholderiaceae bacterium | reverse complement strand
TCGCCATCGCGCACAGCAGCCAGCGGGCCACCGGCAGCCGCCTCGGGCGCCACGTGCAGCACCACGGTGCCGTAGGCCGTGCCGCTCATGCGCGCGTCGGAGATGCGCACCATGTCCTTCACGCCCTGGCGCAGCAGCTTGGGCGGCAGGCCCATGTTGCCCACCTCGGCCATGCCGGGGTAGCCCTTGGGGCCGCAGTTCTTGAGCACCATCACGCAGCTCGCGTCGATGTCCAGGTTCTCATCGAAGATGCGCTCCTTGTAGTGCTCCAGGTTCTCGAACACCACGGCACGGCCCCGGTGCTTGAGCAGTTCGGGCGATGCGGCCGATGGCTTGAGCACCGCGCCACGCGGCGCCAGGTTGCCGCGCAGGATGCAGATGCCGCCGTCGGCAATCAGCGGGTTGCTGATCGGGCGGATCACCTCGTCGTTGTACTGCGGGGCTTCGCGCACGTTGTCCCACAGGCTCTTGCCGTTGACGGTGAGGGCGTTGGGGTGGGGCAGCAGGCCGTTCTCGCCCAGGCGGCGCAGCACGGCAGGCAGGCCGCCCGCGTAGTAGAACTCTTCCATCAGGAAGCGGCCAGAGGGCTGCAGGTCCACCAGCGTGGGCGTGCCACGGCCAATGCGCGTCCAGTCCTCCAGGTCCAGCTGCACGCCGATGCGGCCCGCGATGGCCTTGAGGTGGATGACCGCATTGGTCGATCCGCCGATGGCCGCATTGGTGCGGATCGCGTTCTCAAACGCCTCGCGGGTCAGGATCTTGGAGAGCGTGAGCCCTTCGTGTGCCATATCCACAATGCGCTTGCCCGACATGTGGGCCAGCACATAGCGGCGCGAGTCCACCGCCGGGATGGCTGCGTTGTGCGGCAGCGATGTGCCCAGCGACTCGGCCATGCAGGCCATGGTGCTGGCCGTGCCCATGGTGTTGCAGGTGCCGGCAGAGCGGGACATGCCGGCCTCGGCCGCGAAGAACTGGTGTTCGTTGATCTCGCCGGCCTTCAACGATTCGTGCAGGCGCCACACGGCGGTGCCCGAGCCGATGTCCTTGCCGTCGAGCTTGCCGTTGAGCATCGGCCCGCCCGTGACCACGATGGCGGGCACATCGCAGCTGGCCGCGCCCATCAGCAGGGCAGGCGTGGTCTTGTCGCAGCCCACCAGCAGCACCACGGCGTCGATAGGGTTACCGCGAATGGCCTCTTCCACGTCCATGCTGGCCAGGTTGCGCGTGAGCATGGCCGTGGGCCGCAGGTTGGATTCGCCGTTGGAGAACACCGGGAATTCGACGGGGAAGCCACCCGCCTCGTAGATGCCGCGCTTCACATGCTCGGCGATCTTGCGAAAGTGGGCGTTGCAGGGCGTGAGTTCGGACCAGGTGTTGCAGATGCCGATCACGGGGCGGCCGTCGAACGCGTGGTCGGGGATGCCCTGGTTCTTCATCCAGCTGCGGTACATGAAGCCGTTTTTGTCGGCCGTGCCGAACCATTCGGCGGAGCGGAGTTTGCGCTTGGGGGTGGTCATGGTGGGGTGCGAGAGAAAGAGGAGAAATGAAGAGTCAACGGGCCTTGCCCGAGCGGCGCGAAAGCAGCCGCTGCAGCAGACAGAAAGCGAACAGCAGCACACCAACGACGATGCGCGTCCACCAGGAGCTGAGCGTGCCGTCGAAGGAAATCAGAGTCTGGATGATTCCGAGCAT
>DASWYJ010000070.1:0-12280 GCA_036405035.1 Burkholderiaceae bacterium | reverse complement strand
GCCTCGACCCGCATTACCAATGAAGACTGCAACGACGTGACCGTGCATTGGACCTACGACACCTATTCCGTGGCCAACGGCACCGCGAAGGCGGTGGTGAAGCAGGGTGGCAAGAAATGGTTCTTTCTGACGGCCGACTATGCGTTCGGCCATTCGCTGGAGAAGGACGCCGGCGATGTGGTCAAGGCCAATGGCGGCGAAGTGGTGGGCTCGGTGCGCCATCCTTTCCCCGGCAGCGATTTTTCGTCGTTCCTGCTGAAGGCGCAGTCATCGGGTGCCCAGATCATTGGCCTGGCCAATGCCGGCGGCGATACCATCAACTCGATCAAGCAGGCGGCGGAATTTGGCATCACGGGCAAGCAGTCGCTGGCAGGCCTGTTGATGTTCATCACCGATGTGCATTCGTTGGGGCTGAAGGCCACGCAGAACATGTACCTCACGGAAGGGTTCTATTGGGATCTGAACGACGATACGCGGGCATGGTCGAAGCGCTTCTTTGACAAGCACAAGCGCATGCCCACCATGGTGCAGGCGGGGCAGTATTCATCCATCATGCACTACCTGAAGGCGATCAAGACCGTCAACACCGACGATACCCAGAAGGTCATGGCGCAGATGAAGAAGACGCCGGTGAACGACTTCTTCGCGAAGAACGGGAGCATCCGTGACGACGGCCGCATGGTGCATGACATGTACCTGCTCCAGGTCAAGAAGCCTGCCGATTCGAAGACCCCATGGGACTACTACAACGTGCGGGCCACCATCCCTGCCGCCGAGGCTTTCCAGCCGTTGTCCGCGTCCAAGTGCGCGCTGGTGAAGAAATAAGGATGCACGGCATGCGCGTGGCGGAGCTGCGGGGCTTGCCCGTGGCCCGCCGGTGCATGGATTGCCAGCAGGAGTTGTGATGGAAATTTTTGGCGTGTCATCCCAGGCGTTGTTTGGGCAATTGCTGCTGGGGCTGATCAACGGCTCGTTCTATGCCGTGCTGAGTCTGGGCCTGGCTATTATTTTTGGCCTGCTCAACATCATCAATTTCTCCCATGGCGCGCTCTACATGATCGGCGCTTTTGTGGCGTGGATCGGCATGACCCATTTCGGCGTCAATTACTGGTTCGCGTTGCTGCTGTCCCCAGTGATCGTGGGTGCGCTGGGGGTCGCAATTGAGCGCCTGTTGTTGCGCCACCTCTATCAGCTGGATCATTTATACGGCCTGCTGCTGACTTTTGGTCTTGCACTGATTGCCGAGGGGGTTTTCAGGAATTTCTTCGGCATATCAGGAAACTCCTACGAGGTGCCCGAGGCGCTGCAGGGCGGTGTCGATCTGGGCTTCATGTACATGCCCATCTACCGCGGCTGGGTGGTGCTGGCTTCCGTGATGGTGTGCCTGGTGACGTGGTTCCTGATCGAGAAAACCCGCCTGGGAGCGACCTTGCGTGCGGCCACCGAGCGGCCACAGCTGGTGCAGGCACTGGGCATCAATGTGCCGTTGATGGTTACCGTGACCTATGGCGTGGGCGTTGCGCTGGCGGCGTTTGCCGGTGTGTTGGCCGCACCGATCGTGCAGGTCAATCCCCTGATGGGGTCAAACCTGATCATTGTGGTTTTTGCCGTGGTGGTGATTGGCGGCATGGGCTCGATTCTCGGCTCCATCGTGACGGGCCTTGTTCTGGGGGTGGTGGAAGGTTTGACCAAGGTTTTTTATCCGGAAGCGTCGGCTGTGGTCATCTTCGTGATCATGGTTGTCGTGTTGCTGCTGCGTCCGGCGGGCCTGTTCGGCAAGCAGGCATAAGAGAGTTCTCATGACAACAAAACCCGTATCGGCCCACTTCGCATCCCGTCGCGCTGCGGCGATGTTTGCCACGATGATTGCCATTGGCATCGTGGCGCCCTTTCTGGTGTACCCCACTTTCCTGATGAAGGTGCTGTGCTTCGCGCTCTTTGCCTGCGCATTCAACTTGTTGCTCGGGTTCGCCGGCCTGTTGTCATTTGGTCATGCCGCCTTTTTTGGGGGCTCGGCCTACGTATGCGCATGGCTGTGCAAGGAGCAGGGCTGGACGCCGGAGTTGGGCATCCTGGCCGGGACGGTCGTGGCGGGGGTGTTGGGGCTGGCATTTGGCCTTCTGGCCATACGTCGCGCGGGGATTTATTTCGCAATGATCACGCTGGCGCTGGCTCAGTTGGTGTACTTCCTGGCGTTGCAGCTTCCGCAAACCGGTGGGGAAGATGGTTTGCAAGGGGTGCCGCGGGGGCGGTTGTTTGGCCTGATTGACCTGTCGGACAACATCGCGATGTACTTTTTTGTGTTCACCCTGTTCATGGCGGGTTTTGCGCTGGTTTACCGGACGATCCATTCTCCTTTTGGGCAGATTCTGAAAGCCATCCGGGAAAACGAGCCGCGCGCCATCTCCCTGGGATACGACGTCGACCGTTACAAGTTACTGGCTTTTGTCCTGTCTGCTGCGCTGGCCGGCATGGCGGGCGCCATCAAGGCGCTGGTATTCCAGTTGGCATCCCTGACAGACGCCCATTGGCATACCTCAGGTGAGGTGGTGTTGATGACCTTGCTGGGGGGCTTGGGAACCGTGCTGGGCCCCGCCGTGGGTGCCGCCATGATTGTTGCGCTGCAAAATGAGCTGGCCGACAAGGTGGGTTCGTGGGTAACGGTCATCATCGGCGTGATTTTTGTACTGTGCGTGCTGGCATTCCGGCGCGGGGTAGTGGGTGAGTTGCTGGCATTGCGCCAGCGGCTCCAGAGCGGGAAATGACGCAAAGCCTCGCAGGCGCGCTTTTGCTGTTGCCTGCAGGTGCACCCTGATGGCCAATGAATGGCGGGATTTGTAGAGTCGTTCCGGAAAAAACGGAGTGAAATCGCAAATAAATCACGCAAATTCCGGTTGGCGACGTTTGCACGGCGCCGATTTTCGGTGTTAAACGTATACTTACTAATACATTTATATGAGTTTGTGAGAGGTTTGCCATGGAATCCACCCAAAACGCAGATGCCAAAGTACTCGATGCCCCGGGTGCTGCCGGCGCCGAAGTTGCACAAGCGGCCGCGCCCGCTGCCGCAGCGGGCGCGGTCCCCACAACGGGTGTGTTGTCGGGTGCATCCAAGGGCGTGGAGATTGTTCGTGAGGGTGCACGCATTCCGGTAGAGGGCGCAACAGCCCTGCAAGTCGGTGATCGCGTTGTTGTTCCCGATGGTGGAACTGCCAACGTAGCATTCCCCGCCTCTGCCGCCAATCCGAATCCGCTGCTGGGTGTGTTTTCCGGCGGCTCCGAAGCGGTAATCGGCGTCAAATCCATCGCGCCAGGTGTTGATCAAGTCGTGGTGGATCTCGCAGCAGGTGACTTTGTCGTGGCGCCGCCCGACATGACGCAGATCGAGTCATCGCTTCTGGTCCGCAAAAAGGGATCGGTTGCGGAAGCCGGGCTGGGTTGGTTGGTTCCGCTGGGTCTGTTGGGTCTCGCTGCCGGATTGGCGGGTGGGGGTGGTGGATCGGATGATCCCGTCAGCCCGCCGCCGCCGGTGAATCCGCCGCCGCCGGTGAATCCCCCGCCACCGGAGAATCCGCCTCCGCCTGTGAATCCCCCGCCACCAGAGAATCCACCTCCGCCCGTGAATCCCCCGCCACCGGAGAATCCGCCTCCGCCGGCCGCCAGTGGCATGGGCTTTCTCGACCCGACGGCGCAGTTGGTCGATAACCTGACCGATGGTCTGGAAAACGGCCCACTCGCTGTTGGTGGTGCGTTGACGCCGGTGGATGATCTGGTCGCGTCTGTTACGGATACCGGCAACAGTTTGCTGGCCCCCATTGTTGGTGAGGAGTTCACGGCCAATGACCCGAACTCGCTGGATTCGGTAGATGCCTTGGTGAGCGAGCTTACCGGCGGCTTGGTGGCTGCTCCTCTGACGCCGCTGCTCGATACCGTCATCGCAAGTGGTGTGACCAACTCCCTGGTTCAGCCACTGAACCTGCAGGTGGATTTTGTGACCGATGGTCTCAGCAATGCACTGGGTTCTACCGGCCTGCTGGGGCTCGGAGATGCCGTTGGTGCGGGAGGTTTGCTCGCTCCGCTTTCGGGTCTGATGGGAGGCCTGGGCGGTTCCGGAAGCCTGTTGGCTCCCGTAGGCGCTCTCGGCAACATGGCAACCGGAGAAGGTACGCCGGGGGCCGTTGTGGGAACCGGTGGCAACTTCATTGAGAACGCCACGGGAAATGGCAGCACACCGGCAGTCATTCCTCCAATTACCAGCGCTCCTGACGCTGGGGCGCTCGGCGGTTTGCCGTTGGGCTCACTGCTGGGAATTCTTGGATAAACCGCAAGGTTTATGGACAAGGGGCCTTCGGGCCCCTTGTTTTTTTGTGGGAGGTTTGTGCCTGTACCGAGAAAATGTGGGCGGAACCAGGGGTATTCGTGAAAACCAGAGTCTGCGCACGCCTCGAAGCCTGCCATACCCTTTGCTTTCCTGGATTGGACGGGAGCGTTGGCTGGCGGGATGACCGGCTAACCCGCTGCGCTGCGGTGCCACGCATGAAGTTTGTGCGTGCTGGTGCAAGACTGGCCAAAACCGCTACATTTAGTACTATATCGCGCCAGGGATTTGCCCATGCCGGCGGCCTGACAGGTCGGTAAATGCTGGTGAATTGAGGCTTGGGTGCATTCAATTTGTGGTTTCATGAATTAAGTCACACATTTTTGGCGAAGAAACAATAAACAAAAGCATTAAAGTTTCACCATTCTTTGGCCGATATCTATAATCAAGGCATTCGTAGTGCCCTACATCCTGCTTTTCCCCCAAAAGGATTTTTTATGATTGCAACTCAAGAAACAGGTCTGAAAAGCCCGCTGATGGTTGGCGATGACGTGACCCTGATCGCGCAAGCGACAACAACCACCGCAGCTGCGGGTGCATCGGCCGCTCCGGCCGGTGGATTGGGTGTTTTGACGGGCGCTACTGCCGGCGTCGAAGTGGTACGCGGCAACTCCCGCTTCCCGGTCGACAGCACGACGTCGCTGCTGGCCGGTGACCGCGTGATCGTCCCCCAAGGCGGCTCCGCAAATGTGACTTTCCCCGGACCCGGTGGCAACAAGACGCCGCTGAACGGCGTGTTCGCTGGTGGTTCCGACGCGGTTATCGGTGTGAAAACGCTGGCGCCTGGCGTGGAACAAGTGACGGTTGATCTCGCGACAGGCGACCTGTTCGTGGCAGCTCCGGACGCTGCAGATCAGGCTTCGGTTGCCGTGAAAAAGAAGGGCGCTGCGGGCGCTGCAGACGGCCTGGGCCTGGGTGCTCTGGGCTTGCTGGGTCTGGCCGGCTTGGCTGCCCTGGCGAACGATGATGACGACAACAATGGTGGCGGTGGCACGAACACCGGTACCAGCACTGGCACGAATACGGGTACCAATACCGGTACCAATACCGGCACGAATACTGGAACGGATACTGGAACGGATACTGGCACCAACACCGGTACGAATACGGGTACCAATACCGGCACGAATACCGGGACCGATACGGGCACGAATACGGGTACCAATACCGGCACGAATACGGGTACGAATACCGGGACCAACACGGGTACCAATACCGGAACCGATACGGGTACCAATACCGGTACCAACACCGGCACGAATACGGGTACCAATACCGGCACGAATACTGGGACCAACACGGGTACCAATACCGGAACTGATACGGGCACCAATACCGGTACCAATACCGGCACGAATACGGGTACCAATACCGGCACGAATACTGGAACGGATACCGGCACCAACACCGGTACGGACACCGGTACGGGTACTGGCACCAACACCGGTACGGATACCGGGACAGGTACCGGCACCGGTACGGGTACCAGCACGGGTACTGCGCCAGGTCTGCTGGATCCCACGGCACAGTTGGTGGACAACCTGACTGACGCCTTGGACGGCAGCGCCATCGGTGGTGCAGGTCTGGGTGGCGCACTGCAGCCGGTGGACGACTTGGTCCAGACGGTTGTGGATCTCGGTAACGGCCTTACAGACTCGTTGGGCCTGGCTCCTGGAGTGGATGCTCCGAATAGCCTGGATCCAGTCGACAACGTGGCGGCAAGCGTGACCTCCGTGGTGGGTGACGTGGCAACCCCGATCGTGGACTCCCTGCTGGGCGCCGGAACAACCGATGCGTTGATCGGACCGCTGGACACGCAGGTTGATCAGGTCACGAACGGTTTGAGCAATTTCCTGAGCGGTGGCTTGGGCACCGTGGGCGGTTCTGCGGGCGGTGGCGGCGTTCAGCTCGGCGGCAGCTTGCTGGGTGGATTGCTGGGTGGCGAGGGTTCCATCGGCGGCGGCCTGCTGGGCGGTCTGCTGGGCGGTGGCGGTACCACCACGGCAGCGAACGCACTGGATGCGGGTGGCGTTGGTGGCCTGCTGGCCCCCGTGACGAACCTGCTGGGTGGCGACTTGCTGGCCCCGGTCACGAACCTGCTCGGCACGCTGGGTGGTGGCGGTTTGGGTGGCCTGCCGCTCCCGACCGATCTGCTCGAGGGTGGTGCTGGTGGTTTGCTGGCTCCCGTAACGGGCCTGCTCGAAACCGTGGGTGGTGGTGCAGGCGGCCTGCCGCTGCCGACCGATCTGCTGGGTGGTGATCTGGCCGGTGGCCTGCTGGCCCCGGTGACTGGATTGTTGTCGACCTTGACGGGTGGCGCATCGGCTCTGCCGCTCCCGCTGACCAGCCTGGGCGGTGCCGAAGGCGCAGCCAACCCGGTCTCGGGTCTGCTCGACGGTGTTCTGCCCCGTTGATTGAGTACACGGGCGAAAGCCCGTAGCGCATGGTGCCGGTTTGCCCGGCCCGTGCCTGATTACAAGCCCAATGCAAGCACGGGCTGTTTACGCCGCACGGTTGTCGCAAGACGATCGGGCGGCGTTCCCTTTTGGAGCCGTAACTATGGCCTGGTACAACTAGAATCGGCCTTCCGTCGGGGTTGCCATTCACGTGGGCGTGTAGCGGTGGTGTCTATATGATCCGGGAATGCGAGGGAAAAACCGGTCTTCATTTCACGTCTGGATCGATACAGTCGGCGTACACTCGCGTGCAATATTTTGTATGTCATCCTTTAGTCATAGGCTGCATTGGCAACTCGCCAGCCATGCCTGCCGTGACATGACTCCCGCGCCCGGCTAACTTCCTGTCATAACCATGCTCAAATTCCTGTTGCCCCGTCAGTTGGTGAACAAGGCGGTTACCGATCCGGCGTCAACGCCTTTCGCGGGCGCACTTTTCGATGCATTCTCCAACGCTTACCCGCTCGTCAAACGGGCTGCATGGTGGTCGTTGCCGATCAGCCTGTTTGGCTTGCTGCCCTCCATTTACACGCTGCAGGTGTACGACAGGGTCATTGGCCGCAGCGGGTATGCAACACTGGCCGCACTGCTTGCCGGGATTTTTGTATTCCTCTCGATCGAACTGTGGCTGCGCAACAGGCGCTCCCGTTCGCTGCGCGATGCCGGAGCCATTGTTGACCATGGTGTATCGAACGCATTGCTGCAGTCGATGCTGCAGCGCCCGCTGCGTACCCTGGAATCCCGGCCGGCTACCGCGTGGTTCCTGCTGTTCCGCGACGTGGGCGCGGTGCGCGCCACCGTGACCGGCGGCCTGATGACCTCCATCTTCGATCTGCCGGTCGCGATCTTTGCGCTCATCATCATCGGCATCGTCGCCTGGCCCATTCTGCCGCTGCTGGTGCTGTTCCTGGGCGTGCTGGCTTTTTTTGCCTGGTGGTGGGCCGACGAGGTGCGCGCCGGACGAGTCGAGGAAGTCTTGCGGGGTCGCAGCCTGGACCAGGTTACGTCGGAAATCTGCCGTGCCCGCGAGACCCTGAAGAGTCTGGGCCACAACCAGCCGGTGGTGGCGATGTGGCAGCAGAATTACAACGCGTGGTTGAGCGAGAGTTTCCGCAAGAACGGCGAAATTGAGCGTGCCCGTGAATTGACCACCGTGATGTTGTCGGTCTTCTCGATCATCGTCGTGTCGGTTGGTGCGCTTGCCGTCATGCAGCAATGGATGACCGTTGGCGGTTTGATCGCAGCCAGCATGTTGTCGTCGAAGGCGCTGTCGCCGGTGGCAGGCCTGGCGTCGAATTGGCGTTCGCTGGCTACCGCGACCGAGGCGGCCAAACGCCTGGAAAACGTGCTCATCGAGCCAACCGACCGCCAGCCCGGCGGCATTGTGCTGCCCAAGCCGCGCGGCACCATCCGTCTGCAGGATGTCAGCTTCCAGTTCAACGACAACGCCGCTGCCGTGCTGGAGAACGTCAGCCTCGACATTGGCCCTGGTGGCCTGCATGTCATCGTCGGGAAGAACGGCGCCGGCAAATCGACGCTGGTCAAACTGATTGCCGGCCTGTACACGCCGACCAATGGAAAAATCTCGGTCGATGAGTACGATCTGTCGCAGTTTGCCCGTGAAGAGCTGGTCCAATGGATCAGCATCCTGTCGCAGGAAGTCTATCTTTTCGGTGGCGAACTGATCGAAATTCTGCGCCGTGCCGCTCCTGACCAGACCGATGAGCGCATCGTCGCAGCATGCCGGCTGTCGGGCGCACACGATTTCATCTCACGCCTGCCGGGCGGTTACCGGACCGTGCTTGGCGAAGGTGGCATGGGCCTGTCGATGGGTGAACGGCGCAAGCTGGCGCTTGCCCAGCTCTTCCTGCGTGACCCGGCCGTGGTGATTCTGGACGAGCCGAGCAACGACCTGGATTACCAGGCAGAAACCTCGCTGATAGCCGCCCTGATGGCCGCAGCCCGCAGCCGAACCATCATTGTGGTGACCCATTCCTTGCGCATTGTCGCCAGTGCCACCCAGGTTCACTATGTCACGGGTGCTGGCAACGTTGAAAGCGGATCGGCATCCGTCATGGTGCCCAAGCTGTTTGGTGTCAAGCTGCCAGCCCCCGGAGCTACCGCGGCCATCGCTGCCACGCCCAAGTCCGCTGCCGAGCAGCCAGCAGACAGCTGATCCGGCACCCGCGCGCAGCATCATCTCAGGTCGACGCCATGGAATCCACGAACACCACTACCCTCCCTCTTGTCCTGCAGAATCCCGCGCAGGTCAAAAACCTGGCCTATACGAAAAAGCAGGTCACTCGGACCTGGATTCTCTGGGGAGGGGTCTCCGTGCTGGCCATATTCGGGTTGGCATTTCCGGTGGAATCGGTCGTGATTGCGCCTGGCCGCGTCATCCCGTCCGATCAGGTCAAGGTTGTCCAGCATTTGGAGGGTGGCATCGTCAATGCGGTTCTTGTCAAGGAAGGCGAGAAGGTCAAGCAAGGTCAGCCGCTGGTCGAGATCGATCTCGGTGGCAACAGTTTGAACCTGGAAGAATTGACGGTTCGCAACGCATCGCTGCAGGCAACCCGAGCCCGCCTGCTGGCGGAAAGCCAGGGAAAGACCTTTACCCGTGCTTCGCTGAGCAAGGACATCGACGATTCGGTTTTCCAGGCGGAGGCGGGCGCCTATGAAGCCCGCATGCTGGAACAGCGCGGCGTGGTGGACTCGGCAGAATCGCAACTCGCGCAGACCCGCAGCAAGCTCATCGAGCAGCAGGAGCGGGTGAATGCGCTCTCCGCCCGCATGTCGCTCTACAAGAAAGAAGTCGAGCTGTCGCAGCAGCTGCTGGAAGAAAAGCTGATTCCGCAACTGGAAGTGCTGGAGAAGCAGCGCCAGTACGAATCCACCCGCGGCGACCTTGCCACCGCCCGGCAGGCCCTGGTATCCGCCGGATCGGCCATTACCGAGGCGCAAGGCAAGGTGCTGGAGGCCCAGGGCCGGTTCCGGCGCCGCGCTTCCGATGAACTGGCCACCGCCGAGCGGCAACTGGCCAGTATTACCGAAGACCTGTCGCGCGCCAAACTGCAGCGCTCACGGACCGTGGTACGCGCCTCGGCGGACGGTGTCATCAAGGGTTTGCGCAATCCGGCTCCAGGCTGGGTTGTAAAGCCGGGCGAGCAGATCATGGAAGTGGTCCCCGACAAGAAGCAGATTTCGATCGAAGCCAAGCTGAATCCGAGCGATCGCGGATATGTGCATACCGGCCAGCATGCGCGCATCAAAGTCACCGCATACGACTTCCTCCGGTATGGCGCAATTGACGGCAAGGTCAGCATTGTTGGTGCCGATGCCGACTCCGATCCGTCCAATCCGGCCGCCCGGTCCTACTACCGCCTGCTGATCGCCACCGACAAGGAGTTTGTCGGCATACCCGAGCGCCAGGTCACCGCCGGCATGGAAGTCGAGGTTGATCTGCTGGTGGGCCGTGACCCCTTCATCTGGTACATGCTGCGGCCTGTACTCAAGGCCCAGCGCGAAGCATTCCAGGAGCCGTGAACGTGTTCAAACCCTCTGCGCTGCATCTCGCGGTGGTGTTGTGCCTGGCGGCCACCCCATCGTTTGCCCAGGACGATTTCGGGCCGGTATTGTCGCCATCCACGTCGCTATCAGGGCATTCGCTGGGGGTGGTGGAATACTCCGACAAGGTCAAGCTTGGCATCCTCAACATGGCACAGGACCACCCCGAAGTCCTGGCCGTGCAGGCCACGCTCGCCGCCGGCGGTTTCGACGCCGCAGCCGCGAAACGCGCCCGCTTCCCCCGCTTCTCGCTGGCAACGGCCAGCGGCCGTTCGAGTACCTTCATTTCTCCGGGAACAACGTCATCGCAGCGCTTTACCGCGCTGACGGCCAGCGCCCGCGTCAGCCTGCTGGATGCCGGCGGCATCAGTGCCCGCATCCGGGCAGCTGCTGCCAACACGGGCTCTCAGGAAGAAGCGCTGCGCTCGACCACGCAGAAGGTGGTGCTGGACGGCATTACCGCGTACCTGCAGGTCCAGCGCTATGACCTGAAGAAGCGCATTGCCGCCAAATCGACCCAGGTGCTGGATGAGTTGACCCGCGCCGAACAGCGCAAGGTGGATCTGGGTGCTGCGGGCCAGGGGGATGCCCGGTTGGCTGCGTCGCGGCGTGCCGGTGCGGCCGCCAAGCGCCAGGAATTCGATGCGCTGCTCTCCGACGCGATGGCCAAATTCGAAACCTATTTCAAATTTGTCCCCAACAGCGCAGTGCTTCCGACCCTCGCCGTTCCCAAGGAGTGGGCCATCCGCAGCTTGCCCGAGGCCATTGAAATTGCCGAGGCCAACAGCGCCGAACTGGGTGAGGCCCGTGGCCGCATCGCCCGCGCCCAGGCGCTGGTGGACAGTGAAAAATCCGCGCGTTTCCCCACGCTGGATGCCGTGGTGTCCCGGACCCGCGACAACCGGGACCTCACCACCGAACCCACCCGCGCTGCACTGGAACTGAATTACAACCTGGGCAACGGTTTCGATGTGCAGGCCCGTGTCAACAAGGCGCTGGTCGATGTGGGCGCGCAGGAAGCCAAGCTGGAAGCGGCGCGTGCCAATCTGGTGGAGGTCACCTCCGGATCATGGGCGCGCACCGTGTCCGGAGCCGAGCGCGTCAAACAGCTGGCGGACGCTGTGACGGAATCGAATTCAGCGTACCAGTCCAAGCGCCGGCTGCTCGGCTTCGGTCGGGAGACGTTGCCCAATGTGCTCGATGCGCAGCTGGAACATTTCAACCTGCTGCTCGACCTTGCCGATGCAATTTTCGACCTGCGCATTGCCGAGTTCCGGCTGGCCCGCTCGGCCGGCCGGCTCTTGATCGACGGCAATACCGACAACGGCTGGCTGCACAGCGTGGTGGCTTCGTCTGATCAGGCGGACCTGTTTGCCGAAAGCCTGCGCGAATCGGTCTGCCGGACCGACAACAGCAACTGCAATACGCCACCGCCGGTCATGCTGGAGCAGCGCAGTCCGGCACTCAAGCGGGCGCCGGCTCTGGATGCCGGCTCCGTGCCACGTTTCGACGGCGCCGCGCCGTCCAACTGACGGTTATCCGCCTGCCCTGGCTGTCCGCCTGGGCAGGCAGCGCTGAATGTGCCCGGGTCTGCGCCCCCCCGTTGCGCGGTGTACTTCCACCGATAGGCCATGGGGCGGGGCGGTACCATCACTTTCTTCCTGTGTGCCGACCAACCGCCCCCCGACTCCATGCAAAACGATGACGTCCGATTTGTTGCAGCACTGCTGCAGGCCAAACGCCTCGCCCAGCAGCGCGAGGCCAGTGTCGACAGCGTCCAGGCCGCCTTTCAGCGCGCAATGGCATTTGCACCGGAGAAAACCGAAGCCCACGCAGCGCTGGCCGATTTCCTGAACCTGCGCGGCAAGGCGGCGGACGCCGT
>DASWYJ010000069.1:0-4108 GCA_036405035.1 Burkholderiaceae bacterium | reverse complement strand
CGCGCAAGGTGGTGTCGAAAATGATGAGTTTGTCGGTCATGGGAGGCTCCTTGCTCGCAACTATAGGGGGGCTCAGACCGGCGCGGTCATGGCCGGTTCAGTGGAAACGGTGATTTTCGCGCGTTGCAGGCCCGACAGGATCGCCTTGAGCGATGCCGACACGATATTGCTGTCCATGCCAACCCCGAACAGCGTGCGCGATTCATCGATTCGCAGCTCGAGATAGGCCACCGCCTGCGCGGCAGCTCCCGAACCCACGGCATGCTCGTGGTAATCCAGCACCCGCACCGTGTGGCCAGAGGCTGCGCTGAGCGCATTGACGAAGGCCTCGATGGGGCCATTGCCACGGCCGTCGAGTGATGCGGTCCGCAGGCGCACGGTTTTGCCGCCCGGCGCTTCATCCAGGTGGTATTCCGGAGCAGCAATGCCGCTGATTCCATACTCCCGGTCGAACAGGTGCCAGAGATCCTGGGCCGTCAACTCCTTGCCGCCGGTATCCATCACTCCCTGCACGAGCTGGCTGAACTCGATCTGCAGGCGGCGCGGAAGCTCCAGCCCGAACTCACTTTCGAGCAGGTAGGCAATACCACCCTTGCCGGACTGGCTGTTCACGCGGATCACCGCTTCGTAGCTGCGGCCCAGGTCCATGGGGTCAACCGGCAAGTACGGGATATCCCATGCATCCCCCTCGCGGCGTGCGGCAAATGCCTTCTTGATGGCATCCTGGTGCGACCCCGAGAACGAGGTATAGACCAGATCGCCTGCATAAGGATGGCGCGGGTGCACGGGCAGCTGGTTGCAATGCTCGACCGTGCGGCGCACCTCATCGATATCCGAGAAATCGAGCCCGGGCGACACCCCTTGCGTATAAAGATTCAGTGCGACGTTCACCAGGTCGAGGTTGCCGGTGCGCTCGCCATTGCCGAACAGACAGCCTTCGATGCGGTCGGCCCCGGCCATCAGCGCGAACTCACCGGCCGCGGTGCCGGTGCCGCGGTCGTTGTGCGGGTGTACCGACAGCACAATGCTGTCGCGCCGCTCGATGTGGCGGTGCATCCACTCGACCATGTCGGCGAAGATATTGGGTGTTGAATGCTCGATGGTCGATGGCAGATTGATGATGCATTTGTGCTGCGGCGTGGGGGCCCACACCGCGGTAACCGCATCAACCACCCGCTTGGAGAACACCAGTTCCGCACCGGAGAAGGTTTCGGGCGAGTACTCGAAGGTCCAGTGCGTTGCGGGCTGCTGCGCGGCGCACTCCGCAAACAGCCGGGCATGGTTCGCCGCCAGTGCGACCACGCCATCTTCGTCCAGCCCCAGCACCACGCGCCGCATCACCGGCGCAACCGCGTTGTACAGATGCACGATCGCCGTCCTGACCCCCTGCAGCGACTCGAAGGTCCGGCGAATCAGCGGTTCGCGGGCCTGGGTCAGCACCTGGATGGTCACATCGTCGGGAATCAGCTTGTCGTCAATGAGGCGGCGAATGAAGTCGAATTCCACCTGCGATGCGGACGGAAACCCGACCTCGATTTCCTTGAAGCCGATGCGCACCAGCATGTTGAACATGCGCAGTTTGCGCTCGATATCCATCGGTTCGATCAGCGCCTGGTTGCCATCGCGCAGGTCGGTGCTCAGCCAGATGGGCGCCTGGGTCAGGACCACATCGGGCCATGTCCGGTCACGCAGGCCGACCGGTTTGAATGCGGGGTATTTGCTGGCTGGTTGCTTCAACATGGTGGTCTCTCGGTGGAAAGTAAACCAGCAGCCCCAATGCAAACGGCCCGCTGCTGGTGCAAACGGGCCGTTGATGGGTATACGCGTGCGCTACCGTCTCCGCCCGTGGGGAGATAGCAGTAGTGCCAGCGCGGTGAAATTCATGGCATTCACTGTATCACAGGTTTTTCCTGGACGCACGCCAAGTAGTGCCCACCTTTGCCTACTTGTGCAATCCGCGCTCGTCCGGCTCATCGGTCGAGGTACTGATCACGCTGGTGGGCTGGCCCTTGAATCGCCGCCACGCGTAGAGTACGTAACCACTCAGGCCATACAGTACAAACAGGGCAAACAGCACGACGGGAGGGTGGATATTGATCGCGGCGATGGCCAGCACGATCAGCACGATCACGACAAATGGCACGCTCTTCTTCATCTTCACATCCTTGAAGCTGTAGAAGGGCACATTGGTCACCATGGTCAGCCCGGCGTACAGCGCCAGACAGAACATCGGCCATGCGACCGTGGCCCCCTGGACTTCGACATCGGTCATCAACCAGATGAAGCCCGCCATCAGGGCCGCCGCCGCCGGTGACGGCAGGCCCTGGAAATAGCGCTTGTCCACCACTGTGGTATTGACGTTGAAGCGGGCCAGCCGCAGCGCAGCACACGCGCAATAGATGAAGGCCGCCATCCAGCCCCAGCGGCCGAGGTCGCGCAGCGCCCACTCGTAGGCGATCAGCGCCGGCGCGGCACCGAATGACACCATGTCGGACAGCGAATCCATCTGTTCACCGAAGGCGCTCTGCGTGTTGGTCATGCGGGCCACGCGGCCGTCCAGGCTGTCGAGCACCATGGCGCAGAAGATGCCCACAGCCGCCTGGTCGAAACGGCCGTTCATGGCCATCACCACGGCGTAGAAACCACCGAAAAGCGCTGCCAGGGTAAACAGGTTGGGCAGAATGTAGATGCCCTTGCGCCGCTTGCGCACCACCACGCCTTCTTCGGCCGGTATGGTCGAATCCGGATGTTCTTGCATTGAGGTCACCGCTATTGCCAATGTTGAGCCGGGTTGCTGCATGGTACACGCAGCCCGCCTATGCCGTAAGAAAAGCCGGCAGAAACAACAAAGGCCACCGGGGTGGCCTTTGTCCAGGGTGCAACAGGATCAGTTGCGGGTCTGGTCGACCAGCTTGTTCTTGGCGATCCAGGGCATCATGGCGCGCAGCTTGGCACCGACCACTTCGATCTGGTGCTCGGCGGTCAGGCGGCGGCGGGCGGTCATGCCGGGGTATCCGGTGCGGCCTTCCAGGATGAACATCTTGGCGTATTCGCCGGTCTGGATGCGCTTGAGCGCGTTGCGCATGGCTTCGCGGCTCTCGGCGTTGATGACTTCGGGGCCGGTGACGTACTCGCCGTATTCGGCGTTGTTGGAGATCGAGTAGTTCATGTTGGCGATGCCGCCTTCATAGATCAGGTCGACGATCAGCTTCAGTTCGTGCAGGCACTCGAAATAGGCCATTTCGGGGGCGTAGCCGGCTTCCACCAGGGTCTCGTAACCCATCTTGATCAGCTCGACCGCGCCGCCGCACAACACGGCCTGCTCACCGAACAGATCGGTCTCGGTTTCTTCCTTGAAGTTGGTCTCGATGATGCCGGCCTTGCCGCCACCGTTGGCCATCGCGTAGCTCAGCGCCAGGTCACGGGCCTTGCCCGTCTTGTCCTGGTGCACCGCCACCAGGTGGGGCACGCCGCCGCCCTGGGTATAGGTGTTGCGCACGGTGTGGCCGGGGGCCTTGGGAGCGACCATCCACACGTCCAGATCGGCACGCGGCACGACCTGGTTGTAGTGCACGTTGAAACCGTGGGCGAAGGCCAGCGAAGCGCCCTGCTTGATGTTCGGCTCAACATTGTTCTTGTACACGCCGGCGATGTCTTCGTCGGGCAGCAGGATCATGACCACGTCAGCGGCCTTGACGGCGTCGTTGACTTCCAGCACGTTCAGGCCGGCCTTGCCAACCTTGTCCCACGACGCGCCACCCTTGCGCAGGCCGACCACGACGTTGACGCCGCTGTCGTTCAGGTTCTGCGCGTGCGCATGGCCCTGCGAGCCGTAGCCGATGATCGCCACGGTCTTGCCCTTGATCAGGCTCAGGTCACAGTCCTTGTCGTAAAAAACCTTCATGGTCACTCCTGTTGAAATTTGTGGGGGTTGAAAAGGGTTGCGCACTCAGGCGCGCAAGATGCGTTCGCCGCGGCCAATGCCGCTGGAGCCGGTACGCACGGTCTCCAGGATGGCGCTGCGGTCGATGGCTTCCAGAAAGGCGTCGTTCTTGCCCTGGTCGCCGGTCAACTCGATGGTGTAGCTCTTCTCGGTCACGTCGATGAT
>DASWYJ010000068.1:0-15017 GCA_036405035.1 Burkholderiaceae bacterium | reverse complement strand
AGCGCGGTGGCCAGCCAGGTCCCGATGCTGCTGCTGATGGTGGTGCTCACGGCCGTGGGGCTGTGGATTCTGTCGCTGCCGCTGGCGTCGGGCTGAGCGTCGGCAGCGGGTTCGTTTCAAACAAGGGGATGGCTATGGTGTTTTCCATGCGCACGGTGATGTGGGTGGCCATGGTGGGGGTGCTGCTCACCGGGGGGTACTGGCTGGCCAGGCCCGCACCACAGGCCCGGCCGGCAGTGCCCGCGCAGGGCGCAGTGCTTGGCGCACCGCTGAAGCAGTATGCGGTGCGGATCGCGGCGAAGGATGTGCAGGCGGCACAGCCGGTGTTCCGGGTGAACGAGAACGACGAGGTGGCGATCCAGGTCGCGTCGGACCAGGCCGGCACACTGATGCTGCACGGCTATACCGACGGTATTGCCATTGCCCGGGACGGCGCGGCCACGGTGCGCTTCAAGGCCGTTCACACCGGGCGATTCCCGCTGCATCTGCATGGCGAGGGCGGCTCCCATGTCGAACTCGCCATGGTCGAAATCATGCCGCGCTAGCGGCGGCCGGCTCCGTTGCCCGTGGCGATGGAGCGCGTACGTAGTTGGCCCATGCCACAGCGCCAATGCGCCGCCCACCACATGACCGATAATCGCTCCATGCACCGCCTGCGCACCGCCCACTTCCTTGCACGTTGCGTGCTGGTGTGGTTTGCGTTGTCCATCGGTGCGGCCATTGCCTCGCCGTTCATCAACCCGCAGGACACCCAGCTCATCTGCTCGGGCACCGGCGCGATGAAGGTGCTGGTGAAGGACGCCAACGGCAAGGTGGTGGAAAGCTCGGGCCACAAGCTCGATTGCCCGCTGTGCGCCACGCTCGGCGCGCCGCCACCGGAAGCGGTACGCATCGATCCGCCGAGCCAGCCGCTGGCCTATGCCACCCAATCCATTCCAGCCGCCCGCATGGCCGCGCTGGTGGGAGCGCCGCTACCGGCGCGTGGGCCCCCACACCACTCCTGAGCTATCAAAACCATAGCTATGCCGGCATATTTCACGCTGGCCATGGCCTGTTTTCATTGATATTTCCGGAGTTTTCATGCGAAAAAACCGCATGGCCCTGGCGCTTGCCATGGCCTTTCCCGCCTTGTCCGCTTTTGCCCAGGTGCCTGCGCCTGACACCCTGGTAGCGCAGACCGGTGGCACCGATGCGCCCGCCCGGTCGCTGGGCGTGGTCACCGTCAACAGCGGGCAGCCCACCTCGCTGCCCACGCAGATTCCCACCACCATCGAGGGCATCACCGGCCGGCAGATCGAGCAGAGCATCAACGCCACCGACAGCGAAGACGCGCTCAAGTACTTCCCCAGCCTGCTGGTGCGCAAGCGCTACATCGGCGACTACAACCACGCCATCCTGTCCAGCCGTGCTTCCGGCACCGGCAACAGCGCGCGCTCGGCCGTGTATGCCGACGGCATTCTGCTCTCCAACTTTCTGGGCAACGGCGTGGGCGGTCTGAGCTTCCCGCCGCGCTGGGGGCTGGTCACGCCGGAAGAGATCGAGCGGGTCGACGTGATGTACGGCCCGTTCTCCGCAGCCTACCCCGGCAACTCGGTGGGTGCGGTGGTGGACTACGTCACCCGCATGCCGAGCAAGTTCGAGGCACACGGCAAGATCGGCGTGGTGCACCAGCCGTTCGAGCTGTACAACACCAACACCACCTACAAGGCCTGGCAGACCAGCGCCTCGGTCGGCAACATGAGCGGCGACTGGTCGTGGTGGCTCAACTTCAACCACACCGACAGCGAAGGCCAGCCCCTCACCTTCGCCACGCGGCTGGTCAGCAGCGGCACGCCGGGCGCGGCCGGCACCCCGGTCACCGGTGCGGTGGCCGACCGCAACAACGCCAACGCGCCCTGGTACATCCTTGGCGCCGGCACCGCGTACCACACCAAGCAGGACCACATCAAGGCCAAGCTGGCCTACGACATCACGCCCACGGTGCGTGCCGCCTACACGCTGGGCGTGTGGCAGAACACCTCCGAAGGCCGGCCGGTGTCGTACCTGCGCAATGCGGCAGGCCAGCCGGTGACCAGCGGCGCCATCAACATCGGCGGCCGTTCCTACGCCGCAGTGACCGGTGCCGACTTTGCGCTCACCAACGAAAGCCTCACGCATGCCATGCACGGCCTGTCGGTGAAGAGCCACACCAAAGGCGAATGGGACTGGGAAGTGGCCGCCAGCCTGTACGACTACGACAAGGACACCAAGCGCCAGAACAGCGCGGCCAACACCTTGCCCGCTGCGTTGAACGGTGGCCCCGGCACGCTGGCCGACGGAGCAGGCACCGGCTGGAACACGCTGGCGCTGAAAGGCATCTGGCGGCCCGGCGGTACGCAGGGCGCCCACACGGTGGACTTCGGCTTCCAGCAGGAGCGCTACACGCTGCGCTACCGCACCTCCAGCATCGCCGGCAACTACCTGGCCGACGCACCCGGCGCGCTGGCCAGCAACGTGGGGGGCTCCACCCGCCTGCAAAGCCTGTACGCGCAGGATGCCTGGGGCTTTGCCCCCGGCTGGAAAACCGTGCTCGGCGGCCGCGCCGAGTGGTGGACCGCATCGGGTGGCTTCACGCAGATTCCCGGTGGCACGCCGGCCATCAACACCGCCTATGGCGAGCGCAACGAATTCCACTTCTCGCCGAAGGCGGCGCTGTCGTGGCAATGGCTGCCCGACACCGTGCTCAAGGCCTCGGTGGGCCGCGCCATCCGCAACCCCACGGTGGCCGAACTGTATGGTGCCACCGCCACCACCAATTCGCAGTACATCAACGACCCCAACCTGCGGCCCGAACGCTCGTGGACCGGCGAGCTCAGCGCCGAGAAGGACGTGGGCATGGGTGTGCTGCGCGCCACGCTGTTCACCGAAGACACCCGCGATGCGCTGTACTCGCAGACCACGTTCGATGCGGTGGCCAACCGCAACATCAGCCGCGTGCAGAACGTGGGCCGCATCGCCACCACCGGCATGGAGCTGGCCTTTACCGGCAGCGACGTGCTCCGGCGCGGGCTTGACCTGAACGGCAGCGTCACCTATGCCGACTCCACCATCAAGGAAAACGCCGGCTTCGTGGCCGTGCCCGGCGACACCATCGGCAAGCAGCAGCCCAACATCGCCAAATGGCGCGCCAGCGCGCTGGCCAGCTACCGCTGGAACGCCGAATGGACCACCAGCCTGGGCGCACGCTACAGCGGCCGGCAGTTCCGCACGCTGGACAACAGCGACGTGAACGGCTTTACTTACCAGGGTGTGAGCAAGTTCTTCACGGTGGACGCCCGCGTGCGCTGGCAGGTCAGCAAGCAGGTGAGTGCGGCCTTCGGCATCGACAACCTGAACAACTACCAGTTCTGGAACTTCCACCCCTACCCGCAGCGCAGCTACACCGCCGAGCTGAAGTTCGACCTGTAACCGGAGGCAACCCCATGGCATTTTCATTTTCCCCGCGCGCCAGCCTGCTGGCCACCGCCATGCTGGTGGCCACCAGCGCCAGTGCCCACATCACGCTGGAGCAGCGCGAGGCCGAAGCCGGCAGCTACTACAAGGCCGTGCTGCGCGTCGGCCACGGCTGCGAGGGCGCCCCGGTGCGCGCCATCACCGTGCGCCTGCCTGCGGGTTTTCGCGGCGCCAAGCCCATGCCCAAGCCGGGCTGGACCCTCACCATCCGCAGGCAGCCGCTGGCCACGCCCTACGACAGCCACGGCCGTACCGTGAAGGACGACGTGACCGAGATTCGCTGGGAGGCCGGCAGCCAAAGTGCCTGGCTGCCCGATGCGCATTACGACGAGTTCGTGCTGCGCGGCCAGCTGCCCGCGGCCGCCGGGCCGCTGTGGTTCAAGGTGCTGCAAACCTGCGCCAAGGGCCAGATCGACTGGGCCGAGCTGCCTGCCAGCGGCACCAGCACCCAGGGCCTGAAGGCGCCCGCCGCGCTGCTGCAGGTCACGCCTGCCGCGCCGGGCCATGCCCACCACTGAACCCCCACCTATTGATTTGTATGGGAGCTCCCATGTTGAAGAATCCTGTTCGTGCAGGCCACGCCATCCGGTCTGCGCTCGGTGTGCTGGCGCTGGTGGTTGGCGGCGCCGTCGGCGCGCAAACCGCCAGCCCCGTGGATGTTGCAAATGCCTGGGTGCGCACGGCCGTGCCGGGCCAGAAGGCCACCGGCGGCTTCATGGCGCTGACGGCCCGCGAAAACCTCACGCTGGTGGGGGTGCGTTCGCCGGTGGCCGGTGTGGCCGAGGTACATGAAATGAAGATGGACGGCGACGTGATGCGCATGCGCGCATTGCCCGCCGGGCTGGAGCTGCCCGCCGGCCGGACCGTCGAGCTCAAGCCCGGGGGGTACCACGTCATGCTGCTCGACCTGAAGCAGCCGCTGCCCAAGGGCAGCGCCGTGCCCCTGACACTGGTGCTGCGCAATGCCCGGGGCACCGAGAGCCGGGTGGAGCTCCAGGTGCCGGTGGGCCTGGCCGCCCCCGGCGCGGCTGCGCCGGGGGATGGGCACAAACACTGATACGGTGTTGTCGCCAGTACCGCCGCGTTGGGGTAAGCTGCAACCGCAGCACCAGCCCCACCGGAAGGAGACATACATGAGCGACAACAACCTCGGCTTCGGCAAATTCGTGCCGGGTTTCGATTTCCTGCAGGGCTTGGCCAAGCAGGCCACCACGGGGGCGTCCAACGCCATTCCGCAGCTGCCCAACCTGTCGAGCTGGGTGGCGCCCACGCTCAACGTGGAGGAGCTCGACAAGCGCATCGAGGAATTGAAGGCCGTGCATTTCTGGCTCGACCAGAACTCCAAGGCCCTCGGCGCCACCATCCAGGCGCTGGAGGTGCAGAAAATGACGCTGGCCACGCTGAAAGGCATGAACTTCAATTTTGCCGACGTGGCCAACGCCTTCAAGCTCAAGGCCGGTGAAACCATTGGCACCGGGCTGTTTGGCGGCGCGCAGAAGGCCGCCGAGAAAACCGCCGACACCGCCAAGGCGGCGGTCGACATCGCCTCCGGTGCAGCCAAGGCGGTGGTGGGCGCCAGCAAGGTAGCCACCGCAAAGCCCCCCGCCCGCAAAAAAGCCAGCGCTGCGCCGGCCGCTGGCGTGGTCGACCCGCTGCAATGGTGGGGCGCGCTGACCCAGCAGTTCCAGGGCATTGCCGCCAGCGCCATGAAGGATGCCGCCCGCCAGACCGCCGTGGACACCACCCGCAACCTGGCCACCGGTTTTGCCAAGGAGGCCATCAAAAGCGCCACTGGCATGGCCAAGGCTGCTACAAAATCTGTTGCAAACAATGCAGGGAGGACGCCGGCCAAGCCGCGAAAAACCACTAAAACAGCAGCGCGCAAAAGGTCTTGAGCCTTTGGCGGGGCGGGCGGCCTCGCCTATCATGGAAGACCTTTCCGACCCAACCCCGCCCCGTGACCCAGCTGTTTCCCTACGCACACGCGACGCACCCGCAATGGCGCATGGCCGCCAACCTGGTGCTGGCCCAGTTGCGGGCCCACATGGCGCGGCCCGAATACGCCAGCAGCCCCTCGCTGGGCCTGCTCTACATCACCGACCACTACGCCGGTGCGGCGCAGGAGATTCTTGACCACCTGGGCGCCGAACTGCCGGAAGTGACCGACTGGTCGGGCACGGTGGGGGTGGGCATTGCCTCCAACAACGTGGAGTATTTCGACGAGCCGGCACTGGCCGTGATGCTGTGTGGCCTGCCGGCCGACCAGTACCGCGTGTTTTCCGGTGTGGCGCCGCTGGGCCTGGGCTTCGAGGCGTACACCGCGCTGGTCCATGCCGATGGCGGCATGCCCGATGTGGCCGAACTGGTGGCCGAGATGGCCGAGCGCACGGCCACCGGCTATGTGTTCGGCGGCCTGTCGTCGAGCCGCACGCAGCCGGCCCAGTTCGCGCTGGCGGGCAATGGCAACCTGCGCGGGCATGGCGCGGCGCGGGGCGTTTTTTCCGGCGGCATGTGTGGCGTGGCCTTTGGCGAGGGCGTGGGCCTGATCTCCCGCGTGACGCAGGGCTGCCAGCCCATCACGCCGATGCGCGAGATCACCACGGTGCAGGGCAACGTGATCCTGGGGCTCAATGCCGAGCCCGCGCTCGACGTGTTGCTGCGCGATCTCGACGTGTCGCTGGAGCAGCCCGAACACGCCATCGAGAAGCTGCGTGAGACGCTGGCCGGGCTGGTGTCGCGCAGCGACGCGGCGGGTGGCATGGCGGTGGGCCGCAGCGGCAATTTCGGTGGCGACGTGCGGGTGCGCCACATCATCGGACTCGATCCGTCGCGCAAGGGGGTGGTGGTGTCGGAGGAAGTGGAGCCCGGCATGCGGGTGGCTTTCTGCCAGCGCAATCCGGCCGCAGCCCGGGCCGACCTGGTGCGCATCTGCGCCGAGATCCGCGAGGAACTGGAGCCCGAAGACATGCCACTGGCCACCGCGGCCGCGCTGGCACTGCCCGAAGCCGAATCAACCCCCCATCCGGCGCGGCGCATTGCTGGCGCGATCTATGTGAGCTGTGCCGGCCGCGGAGGGCCGCACTTCGGCGCGCCCAGCGCCGAACTGCAGATCGTGCGGCGCGCGCTGGGCGACGTGCCGCTGGTGGGTTTTTTTGCCGGTGGCGAGATCGCCCGCCATCACCTGTATGGCTACACGGGCGTGCTGACGGTTTTTACCGGCAGCTGATCTGCTGGGCCTGGTTCTCGGCCACCACCAGGCGCTGTACCCCACTTTTCTGGCAGCGCAGCCGCACGGTGAGCTGCTTGACCTGGCCGGGCGCCGGGTCGCCACACAGGCCATTGTCGGAGCGCACCACGTTGTTGCGTTCGGTGTCCAGCCGCTGCTGCAGCGCGGCGCGTGCGTCGCAGTACTGGCCGGCGGTGCCATAGTCGGCCCGTTCCACCCGCACTGGCTGGTAGGCCGCACCGTACGGCCCCTGGGGTTGCACATTGCCGCTCTGCGCGGCGGCCACGCCCGCGCGATAGCCTTCGTCATAACCGCGCCGGTACTCGGCGCTCTGCGCAAAAGCCGGCATGGCCAGCGCGCCGAGCAGCGCCAGTGCGAGCAGGCGTGGTGCGTGGCGGCGGATGGATGGAGTGGTGGTGTGCATGGTGCTCTCCCTGTTGTTGTGCGGTTGCCGGTGACTGAAGCCTCCATTTCGCCGCATTTGCGGCGTTTCGGCAAGCCCCATTCCGTGAGCGATTGTGAAGCGCTCAGGTACGCCGCAGTGCAGCAAACGCGGCAAACTCCCAGCTGCGCATGGCCAGCAGCAGCGTATAGCCCCCGCGGTCGGCGTCGGCGAGCTTCTGGTCGGCCTGGTGCTGCTGCGCAAAATCCTGCGCCACCCGCTGCATGCGCTCCAGGAAAGCCGGCGCCAGCCCGCGGCTGATGCTGCCGTGCACCAGCAGCAGGCCCTCGCCGGCGCCGTCGAAGCCACCGGAGAAGTAGTCGAGCAGCGCGTTCTCGCGGAAATAGTCCATCACCGGGCCGTGGGGCCGCCAGCGGAAGGTCTTGGCCAGCTTGAGCCGGTAGCGGTTGAGTGGCCGCAGTTCGATGATGCCGATGCGGTCGAGCTGGGCCAGGTATTTCACCGCCTCGGCTTCGTTGAGCCGGTAGCTGCCGGTGATCTGCTCCAGCGTCCACTGGCTCAGCACACAGATGGCCCCCAGCAGCAGCTTCTTGTCGGCCACCACCGCGCGCTCCTGTTCCTGCGTGAGTTCGGCGAGCAGCGGCTGGGCGTCGGCCACGCGGCGGGCGAGGTCGGCGAAATCGAGCTTGAGCGCGCGGCAGATCGCGTCGATGCGCGACAGCGGCATGTCCCCGCGCGCCAGCATGCGCTTCACGCTGGACTCCGCCATGCCCAGCGCCCGGGCCAGATCGGCGTAAGTCATGCGGGCGGCCTTGAGTTCGGTTTTCAGGGCCAGAACCAGATCGGCGGTAGTGCTCACAAGCGCTCCTCGGTATCGCATGGGGATACCTCGGGCGCCATTTTGCAGGTTTTTTGCTGAATTGCAGGCCCGTCAGAGACGCCAATGGACAACGTTGCCGGGGCATTCTTCGCGTGGCAGAGCCGCCTTGACGTCAATGACCACGATCGGTTGCCCCGGTTGTGCAAGGCGTTCGATCAGGCGCCAACCCTGCTGGCGGAATTCTGCATGGGGCACGGCAAGCACAACAGCGTCGGCGGGGCGCGCTGCAGGGAGGGGCGTGGTGTGCAGCCCTTCGTCACGCAGCAGGGCGTCACTGTCGGCCATCGGGTCGATGAGCTGGATGTCCAGGCCCAGCGCTGCCAACTGGCGGTAGATGGCCAGGACACCCGAATTGCGGATGTCGCGGACGTTTTCCTTGAACGTGACGCCCAGAATGGTGACGACGGTATCCTTGTGCAGCAATTTCTGCTGTGCCATGCAGCGCAGCGTCTGATCGGCCACGAAGCCGGCCATGCTTTCGTTGATATGGCGCGCCGACAGGATCATGTCGGCCACGATGCCGTGCGATGCGGCCTTGTGGCTCAGGTAGTAGGGGTCGACGGAGATGCAGTGTCCGCCCACCAGGCCCGGGCGAAAGTCCATGAAGTTCCACTTGCTGCTGGCGGCGTCGATCACGTCGGTGGTGTCGATGCCCAGCCGGCAGAAGATCTGGCTGAGTTCGTTCATCAGTGCGATGTTGATGTCGCGCTGCGTGTTCTCCAGTATTTTGGCGGCTTCTGCGATCTTGATGGTCTGCGCGGGATAGACCTGCGTGATCTTGCCGTATATGCCGGTCAGTATGTCGCGCACCGCCGGGGTATCGCCTGCCACGATCTTGGTGGTGGTGGTCAGCGTGTGCACGCGGTCCCCCGGGTTGATGCGCTCGGGTGAATAGCCGACATGGAAGTCCTGCGGGTAGGCCATGCCGGAGGTCTGCTCCAGCAAGGGTATGCAGATGTCTTCCGTGACACCCGGATAGACCGTGCTTTCGTAGACCACGATGGTTCCCCTGCGCATGTAGCGGCCCACGATTTCCGTGGCGGATTTCACCGCCCCGAGGTCAGGAACGTGAAATTCATCGACCGGGGTGGGAACGGTCACGATGACCACGTCGCACGGGATGATGCCTGCCGGGTCGGCCGTCCATTGCGCGCGGCACCCGGTCAATTCGGCCGCGTTGATTTCCTCGGTGCGGTCATAGCCGCTGCGCAGTTCGCTGACCCGGACGGTGTTCAGGTCGTAGCCAACCACGGTGAAATGCCGCGACAGCGCCACCGCCAGCGGCGCGCCGACATAGCCCAGACCCACAATGCCGATGTTCATGGCTGGGGCTCGTTCAGGGTGCGCCATTCCTGCAGGTAGCTCTGGCGCGCGCTGGAGTCGGCCAGCTCGGCGTCGACCAGCAGGATTTCGATGCGCAGGTTGCGCGCGATGCGGGCAGCGGCTGCGGTGTCGCTGCCTTCCACGGTGCCCAGTGTGTCGCGCAGTGTTTGCCGCCGCTCCAGCAATCCGGTATGCAAGGTTTTGCCGGCGGCATGGGCCCCCGCAACGGCATCGCGGGCCCTCTGCAATTGCTGCAGCGGGCCGTCTTCCTGCGCCGCCAGCCAGCGTGCAGTCAGGGCGTTGGTGTCGCGCGCGGCCTGCTGCGATGCGCCCGCGCCAAAATTGCGTGTCAATGCGACGGAAGCGAAGGTTGATTGGGTGCCGTCGGACAGCCCACGCCGCACGCCCACGGCCATGTTGACATCCCACCCCGATTCGGCCTGCATTTTGGCGCCCAGTTCGTTGACCCGGGCCTGGTCGGCGATGGCGCGTTCGACGTCGGGCAGCAGGGCGGCGTTTTCCTGTGGCGCATGGGCGGCCAGAAAGCTCAGGCGCTGTTCGGCGCGGACTTGTTTCTCCTTGAGCCGGTCGCGCATGTCGAAGGCTGCGCGCACATCAAGCAATGTGGCCTGCTGGCGTTCGAGCATTTTTCTTTCCTGGCCTACGTGCGATTCGGCCGCCACCAATGCGCCGCGCAGCGCCGCGTGCTGGGCCGTAAGGCCGCGCCGTTCCACCTGAAGCTCGATGCTTGCCAGCCGCAACCCCAGCCGTTTTTTCGATTGGTACGCAGCGCATTGCGCCGCCGCCAGCTCGTTGGCGAGCCGGCCCTGGCGCATGCGTGCCAGGCTGCCGCGGACACCTGCCACCGCGCTGCGGTTTTCCGCGGTAGGGTCTCCCACGCTGGCGAATGCTTCGGGGGAAAGCAGCAATGCCGATTGCACCCGGCCCTGGGCCGTGGCGAGTGCGCAATAGCTCTCGTTTTCCTGCGCGTGAACGGATAGCGAAACGAGAGCGAGGGTGAATGTCAGGAGGTGTGGGCGCATGAGAACCTTAGAACAGCAGAGGCGCGCGGCCGATGAACAGCACGCGGGATTTCGCGGCCTGGGGTTCGATCAGATCGAGTTCCACGAGAAAGCCGCGTGTATCCATCCGGAACAGGGGATGCTGGGCGCGTTCCTCGTCGCGATGGATGCGAAGAATGGTGCCAACCTGCTGGCACAGCAGCAGGTGCAGCAGGCAATCGAAAACCGGTTTGCCCGGTTGCGCTGCGGCTTCGTTCTCATAGGGAATGAAGGCGAATGACAGGGGCTTTTCCGACTGCGTGACGCGGTAGTAGGGGCTGTCGGTGAGTGTGGCGATGATGGCGCGCAGCTGCTGTGCCTCCCGCTGCTTGTTCTCGATCTCCAGTGTGTTCTGGTGTTGCTTGAGGCGTGCTTCCTCCACCTGCATCCGGTAGCCGGCTGTGCGTGCCAGCAGATCGAGTGCCTGGGGCATGAGCGCAGGGCCACCCGCCAGCGTGCTGGCCGAGCGCTGCAAATCGGACAACTGGCGCTCGAGCGCAACGCCTGCGACCGTTGCGTCGGTGGCCGAGGTTTTGTAGGTGTTCAGCGTCGCGCGCATCTTGGCCGCGTCGTCGCGGGTCATGAGGCCGGCCTGGAGGTCGCGCTTGATCGCCTCTTCGAGCGGCCCGATTTCTGCCAGGACCTGCCGCGTCTTCGCGATGTCGGCCTGTTTGACCTGGTCCAGCTGCGCAATCTTGTGCGACAGCAGGATATCGGCCTGCTTCTGCTGGTTTGCAGCGTGGCGGGTGCTGGTCACCAGGTTCTGCAGCACCTTTTCCTGCTGGTGGATGGCATCGGATTCGCGCGCCAGGGCCGATGCGGCCGCTTCGAGGCCGCTCGCGGCCTGCCGGGTGCGCACCACCTCGGCCGTGAGGCGGAGAATCTTCTCGTGGGTGCGCGAGATGACCAGTGGTGCTGCCCAGCTGGTGTTGACTGTGTAGAACAGCGTCACGGCCGCGTAGGCCAGCGCCGTGGAAAGGACCGCACCGAGTACCCCGACCGCGAGGTAGCGGTAGGCCGTCACGATGATTTTCTGGGCGGGAGTCATGCCTGGCCCTCCTGCACACTGGTGACCGGCTTCTCCCGGGTTCCCCAGGCGCCGACGTCGAAAGTGAGCAGCGCCACCAGCGTGATGAGCAGCGCATCAATGAAGAACCAGGCACCGGCCACCACCGCCAGCACCGGGGTCTTGATCTTGATCGAGCCCGGCGCCAGGCGGTCGCAGGTCAGGTTGTAGAGAAGGGCTGCTGCCACGAACAGGCCGGAGAACGACATCATCGCCACCATCAGCGTGTGGGTGGCCTCCGCGATGCCATTGCTCACGATGTCGGCCATCAACAGAAAGGCCCAGACGGCGGTGAAGGTTTCAGGTACCAGTGCAGTCAGCAGGGGCAGCATGCCAATGAGTCGAATGTGTTCGGGCATGCGCCGCCAGGTCCAGAAGAGGTCGCGCAGGCCGGAGCGGCGCCAGCGCACCTGCTGTGAGAAGAACTGCGACAGGCGGGCCGGTGCCGCCGTCCAGCAGGTCGCTTTGGGATTCAGGATGGTTTTCCAGCCGCGCATCATGATCGCGTGGGTCATGTAGCGGTCTTCGCCGTCCCGCACGCTCATGCCAAACCAGGAGCGGTTCTTGATCTCGGCTTCAACCTGCTCGAACAGCGGTCGACGCACCGCGAACAGACAGCCGCTGATGCAGAACAAATGGCCCGAAAGGTTCTGCAGCATCTTGCCGAACTGGAAGCTCATGTAGTACACCATCGCCTGCCCCATCGTCAGCACGTTCTCGTTGACGTTGGTGATGCCGATGTTGCCGCCGACGGCACCGACCTTGGGATCGGCGAAGCAGGCGACCAGCTCCCGGACGACGCGGCGGTCGAAGATGCAGTCGCTGTCGATGCAGATCAGGATGTCGCCGTGCGACCAGCCGAGTGCACGGGACAGCGACACATGCTTGCCGCTGTTGACCTCGTTTCTGTGGATGTTCACCCCGGGCCAGCGCTGGGCGGCCACCTGGAGCCAATGCCAGGAGTCGTCGGTGCTGCGGTCGTCCACCGCAACGATCTCGAGCCGATCGGCTGGCCAGTCGCACGCCAGGATGCTTGCGATGGTGTCCATCACGTGGTGGCCCTCGTTGTAGACGGGCAGCAGCACGCTGACCCTGGGCAGGTAGTCGTAGTCCTTCCGTGGGTTGGCCGCACGGGTGATGAGCCGGGCCAGCAATCCACCGCCGAAAGGCAGCAGAACAATCAGGACAGGAAAGAAGAACCAGAAGCGGTAGACGCCTTCAAGCATGGCGCAACCACCAAAGTGCTGCTTCACGGGAGGCCCCGGAAGCTTGCCTTGCCTGATGGATGAAAACCCGCGTTGCGGGGACGGAAGTTACGGAAGAAATCATGTGCTGTTGGAGAGTTCGGGCCAGATCAGGGCCCAGTCATTCGGACGCAGGTCTTTGCGGGTAACGCGCCCACCCGTGGCGACCTCGATGGCGACGCAATTGATGGCAGAGGGGAGCCTTTGGGCGTAGCGGTGTTGCCACTGCCGGATTTGCGCATCGCTCTTGATGGCAGACCCGTACTGAACCATGCGCTTGCGCAACTCGCTAACGCTTAAGGCGTCATCCGATTGGAGGTAGTCATGCAGATTCATGGGTGGTAGCAATAGCTACGAATTGTGGTTGTAATACGTAGCTATTGCAACTGTAGCGTGTGCTACTGTTGCGGAATGCACAAGGCCAACGCTCCAAGACCATTTCTCTGCAGGGTGTGTGGCCTTGGTGTCCCCATTGGTCATACATTTGACCAATGGGTAAATTGTTCATCCATCGAGTTTTGACGCGTCAATATGGATGAGATCGCGTTGCAATTGCACCGCCGCAAGCGGTTGGAGCAGGCGATTGCGAGCTTGGCAGCGGGCAACGTCACCGCATTTGGCCGGCTCCTGGGTTATCGCGACGGCGCATTCGTGCGGCAAATGCTTGCAGGTACGCGCGCTGTTTCCGACAAGACGGTGCGTGCCATCGAGGCGCATTACGGTATGGGTGGCTGGTTCAGTGCGCGTCCGGCCGCATCGATGGGAGTGGCCGAACCCCTGGCGCGCTACGAACCACTGTCACGCGCTCCCGGGTCCGGTCTTGTGGTGATTCCCACGGTCACGCTGCGGCTGCAGCAGGGCATGCCCGGCTATGTGGCGGTGGACGATACCGATACGGACTCTGCGGCGATTTTTCCGCGTGGGTGGATGGAACGAAAAGGTTGCCGGCCCGGTGATCTGCTGGCGATGCGCGTGCGCGACGCCAGCATGCAGCCGTCGCTGCATGAGGGGGGCGTGGTGGTGGTGAACACCCTCCAGGTCGAACCGGTGGACGGACAGGTATTTGTTGTCAACGATGAGGGCGCATGTTTGCTGCGCCGCCTGGTGCGGGACCGTGGTTCCTGGTGGCTGGTGGCGGACAATCCTGTGCGTTTCCCGCGCAAGGAACTGCAGCCCCCCCACGCTTTCCTGATCGGTCACGTCATTCACCAGCAGGGCGAGACCATTTAGGGTTTGCGGCGCTGCATATCTTCCTGGCGCACCACGGCGTTCATGGCGGCTGCGTTGATTGCAGGCAGAATCGCGTGGCATCTCCGGTTGCCCCATTCCCCATCTCGCAGAAGGTTCTCTCATGCGCACGGAAATCCCCACCACAACCAACGACGGCCACACCAACCAGTTTGCGCTGCTCACGCAGCGGCGTTTCGGGCCGTTCTTCTGGACGCAGTTTTCCGGCGCCGCCAACGACAACCTCTTCAAATTCGCCTTCACCGTGATGGTGACCTACCAGCTCAGCGTGGGCTGGATGCCGCCCGCGCTGGCCGGGCTGGTGATTGGCGCGCTGTTCATCCTGCCCTTTCTGCTGTTCTCCGCCACCAGCGGCCAGCTCACCGACAAGTTCGACAAGACGCGGATGATCCGCTTCGTGAAGAACCTGGAGATCGCCATCATGGCGCTGGCGGCCTGGGGCTTTGTGCAAAACAACGTGGTCATCCTGCTGGCCTGCACCTTTCTGATGGGCCTGCACTCCACGCTGTTCGGCCCGGTGAAGTTTGCCTACCTGCCGCAGGTGCTGAACAACCGCGAACTCACCGGCGGCAACGGCATGGTGGAAATGGGCACCTTCGTGGCCATTCTGCTGGGCAATGTGGCGGGTGGCCTGCTGGTGGCCATACCCGAGACCGGCCACCGCGACGTGGCCGTGGCCTGTGTGCTGCTGGCCGTGCTGGGCCGTGCGGTGGCGCAGTTCATTCCCAGCGCACCGGCCACCGACCCGGGCCTGAAGATCAACTGGAACCCGGTCACGGAAACCTGGCGCAACCTGAAACTGGCGCACGGCAACATCGTGGTGTTCCGCTCGCTGCTGGGCATCAGCTGGATGTGGTTTTTTGGCGCGGTGTTCCTGAGCCAGTTTCCCAGCTTTGCCAAGGAGGTGCTGCACGGCAGCGAGCAGGTGGCCTCGCTGCTGCTGGTGGTGTTCTCCATCGGCATTGGCATTGGCTCGCTGCTGTGCGAGGTGCTGGGCCGCCGCCAGGTGGAAATCGGCCTCGTGCCGCTGGGCGCCATTGGCATGAGCGTGTTTTCCATCGACCTGTACTTCGC
>DASWYJ010000067.1:0-2608 GCA_036405035.1 Burkholderiaceae bacterium | reverse complement strand
TCCCGGGCAGCGGGAGCCAGGGCGGCAGGGTCTTGCCCGGCCACCCGCAGGTGGCCGCCGGTGGCGCTGCGCAAGCCCGCCACCAGCGCCAGCCAGGTCGATTTGCCAGAGCCCGAGGCGCCGCGCAGCAGCAGCGTGCCGCCCTGCGGCACGGCCACATCGGGAAATGCCAGCACCGGCCCGCCCGGGTAGGCAAAGCGCAGCGCATGGCTCTCGATCACGCTGGCCCTCCGCGCACGCCAGCGGCTTCAGCCACGCCAGCGCTCGCCGAAGGTCTTGCGGAATTTGGCGACCTTGGGCCCGGCCACCGCCATGCAGTAGCCCTGGAAGGGATTGCGTTCGAAGAAATCCTGGTGGTAGTCCTCCGCGGCGCTGTAGTTCTCCAGCGGCAGGATCTCGGTGACGATGGGCTTGCCGTACACGCCGCTGGCGCTGAGCTCGGCAATGAAGGCGTCGGCCACCAGCTTCTGCTCCTGGTCGGTGAAATAGATGCCGCTGCGGTACTGGGTGCCCACGTCGTTGCCCTGGCGGTTGAGCGTGGTCGGGTCGTGGATGAGGAAGAAGATTTCCAGGATCTCGTGCAGCGTGATGTCGCTGGCGTCGTACTCGAGCTTGACCACCTCGTTGTGGCCGGTGGTGCCGGTGCAGACCTGCTCGTAGGTCGGGCCCTTCACGTGGCCGTTGGAATAGCCCGATTCCACGTCGGTGATGCCGCGCACTTTGACGAAAACGGCTTCGGTGCACCAGAAGCAGCCGCCGCCCAGAACAATGGTGTGTGGGGTTGTCATAGGGGTTCCTTGAGTCGGTGAACCGGGGATCGGTTCCCACTGTAGTCGGTTTGTGTGGCCGGTTATTTCAGCCCGGCAGCACCTCGCCGGCCCGCACCGCCGCCAGAAAAGCCGCCATCGCCTGGTGGTTGCGCGCGGTTTTCCACAGGCAATAGGTGTTGTAGGGCGCGCTGGCGCTGTCCAGCGGCACAAAGGCCACGCCCGGCACGGCCGACTGGCGCAGCGCCTGCGGCACCAGCGCCACCCCCAGCCCCTGCGACACCAGCGACACCACACTCAGCCAGTGGCGCAGCGCGTAGCGGATTTCGGGCACAAAACCGGCGTCGGTGCACAGCGCCACGATGCGGTCGTGGTAGTCGGCCGATACGCCGGGGGAAATGCAGGCCAGTGGCGCATCCCGCAACGCCGACAGCGCCAGCACCGGCTCCCGGGCCAGCACATGCCCGGCCGGCAGGCAGGCCACAAACGGCTGGCTGGCCACCAGGATTTGCGACAGCCCGGGCGGCACGCGGGTGGTGTGGACAAACCCCAGGTCGAGCCGCTCGTGGGCCAGTTCCAGCAGTTGGTCGCTGGAGCTCAGCTCGGTGAGCGTCAGCCGCAGTTTCGGGTGCTCGGCCTGGAAACGCTGCAGCAACGCCGGCAGGCCGCAGTACAGCATGGTGCCGACAAAGCCCACCTGCAGGCTGCCGGCCAGGCCATCGGCGACGTCGCGCGCGTGGCGGGCGGCCTGCTGCGCCTGCTCCAGCAGCGCACGGGCCTGCGGCACGAAGGCGCGGCCGGCCTCGGTGAGCTGCACCGCCTTGCTGTTGCGGGTGAACAGCTGCGCACCGACCGAGGCCTCGAGCTGCTGGATGTTGGTGGACAGCGGCGGCTGCGAGATGGACAGCCGCCGCGCGGCGCGGCCAAAGTGCAGCTCGTCGGCCAGCACCAGGAAGTAGCGCAGGTGGCGGAATTCCATGAATACGAATTTTGTATTGTTGAATTGATATTCAATATTAGACAGCTATTCATGATTCGCCAACAATAGGCTCCAATCACACCCTCACCACCGGAGACGCGCCATGAAGGCCAAGTTCAATTGGGAAGACCCGTTTTTGCTGTCGCAACAGCTCAGCGACGACGAACGCGCCATCGTGGAAGCGGCCCACACCTTTTGCCAGGAAAAGCTGCAAACCCGGGTGCTGATGGCCGCGCGGCATGAAAAATTCGACCGCGAGATCATGAACGAGGCCGGCGCTATGGGCTTCCTCGGCTCCACCATCGAAGGCTACGGCTGCGCCGGCCTGGGCTACGTGGCCTACGGCCTGATTGCCCGCGAGGTGGAGCGGGTGGACAGCGGCTACCGCAGCGCCATCAGCGTGCAAAGCTCGCTGGTGATGCACCCCATCAACGCCTACGGCAGCGAAGCGCAAAAACAGAAATACCTGCCCAAGCTCGCCACCGGCGAATGGGTGGGCTGCTTTGGCCTGACCGAACCCAACCACGGCTCCGACCCCGGCAGCATGATCACCCGCGCCAAGAAAGTACCCGGTGGCTACAGCCTGTCGGGCGCCAAGATGTGGATCACCAACAGCCCGATTGCTGATGTGTTTGTGGTGTGGGCGAAAGACGATGGCGGCCAGATCCGCGGCTTCATTCTGGACAAGGGCGCCAAGGGACTGAGCGCCCCTGCCATTCACGGCAAGGTGGGCCTGCGCGCCAGCATTACCGGCGAGATCGTGATGGACGAGGTGTTTTGCCCGGAAGAAAACGCATTTCCCGAGGTGCGCGGCCTCAAAGGCCCGTTTACCTGCCTCAACAGCGCGCGCTTTGGTATCGCC
>DASWYJ010000066.1:0-6316 GCA_036405035.1 Burkholderiaceae bacterium | reverse complement strand
AGTGGTGCTGGCCAACCCACCGTTTGGCAAGAAGAGCAGCACGCAAATCGAAGGTGCCGACGGCCGGCGCACCACCGAAAAAGACACCATCGAGCGTGACGATTTCTGGGCCACCACCAGCAACAAGCAGCTCAACTTTGTGCAGCACATCAAGACCCTGCTGGCCACCCACGGCCGCGCGGCAGTGGTGTTGCCCGACAACGTGCTGTTTGAAGGCGGGGCGGGCGAAACCATCCGCAAGAAGCTGTTGCACGAATGCGATGTGCACACGCTGTTGCGCCTGCCCACAGGCCTGTTCTACGCCCAGGGCGTCAAGGCCAATGTGCTGTTCTTCGAGAAGAAGAGCGCAAGCGAAACGCCGTGGACGAAGCAGCTGTGGATTTACGACCTGCGCACCAACAAACACTTCACGCTCAAAACCAACCCGTTGCGGCGCGAAGACCTGGACGAGTTCGTGGCGCTGTACAACCCGGTCAACCGGCTGCAGCGGCAGGCCACCTGGTCGGCCGACACGCCTGACGGCCGCTGGCGTGCCTACCGTCACGACGAATTGGTTGCCCGGGACAAGACCAGTCTGGACATCTTCTGGCTCAAGGACGATTCACTCGCCGACAGCGACAACCTGCCGCCGCCCGACGTGATTGCGCAGGAGATTGTGGAAGACCTGGAGGCGGCGCTGGTGCAGTTCCGGCTGATTGCCGGCGATTTGCAAAATGAGGTGATCTGACGCCCATCAAAAACGCCACCCGGAGGTGGCGTTTTTGATGGTGGCAGCCGCATCAGCGGCGGCGCGGATTGTCGGGATTGCGGTCGAAGCGGTTCGGCACGCCGTCGCCATCGCGGTCGCGGTCAAAGCGGTTGGCAATGCCGTCGCGGTCCTGGTCGCCCCGGTGGTTCCAGCCGGTCTGGCGGTGGTTGCGGCGGTTGTCACGGCCCTCCCAGCGCTGGTCGCGGTGCTGGTTGTCCCAGCCACGCGGGGCGCGGTAGCCACCGTTGTAGCCCCCGCCGTAAACCGGGTAGTAGGCGGTGGGTGCGCCGTAGGCATACGGCGTGTTGCCGGCAACCACCGTGATCCCCGGCACGGAGAGTTGCACGCCGATGGCGGTTTGGGCGGAAGCCGGGGCTGCGGCGAGCAGGCCCAGGGTACCCAGGGCGAGGGATGCGGCAGCAAGGCGGATAACACGGGTTTTCAGCATGGTGAGCTCCTTTGGTGAGTGGCTCCATGGTGCGCGCGCCAGGTGAACGGGAGTCGCTGCTGGCGCAAAGTTGCGTGAAGCGGTGTAATGGAACTTTCCTGATGCGGGGCACCGCACAGCACATGCACACCATGAACCGGACAGTCCGTTGCTGCATCGCCGGAGGTGGCCCGGCCGGCATGATGCTGGGCCTGCTGCTGGCGCGGGCCGGCGTGGATGTGCTGGTGCTGGAAAAGCACGCCGATTTCCTGCGCGATTTCCGGGGCGACACGGTGCACCCCTCCACGCTGCAGGTCATGCACGAGCTCGGCCTGCTCGACGCCTTCCTGGCGCGGCCACACGATGCGGTGCGCGAACTCACCGCATCGGTCGGTGGCGAGCAGGTGGTGCTGGCCGACTTTGGCCGGCTGAACATCCGCTGCCCGTTCATTGTGCTGATGCCGCAGTGGGAGTTTCTCGATTTCCTGCGCGACGCGGCCCTGCAGTACCCCGGTTTCGGGCTGCTGATGCAGGCCGAATGCACCGGGCTGATCGAGCAGGACGGCCTGGTGCGCGGTGTGCGCGGACACACGCCCGACGGACCCTTCGAGATCCGGGCCAATCTGGTGATCGGCGCCGACGGCCGGCGTTCGGTGGTGCGCAGCGCTGCGGGCCTGCCGGTGCGGGACATCGGGGCGCCGATCGACGTGCTCTGGATGCGGCTGCCGCGCCACAGCGGCGACCTGGATACCACTGGTGGCCGCATCAACCCGGGCCATTTCCTGGCAATGCTGAACCGGGGCAGCTACTGGCAGTGCGCCTTTGTCATTCCCAAGGGCGGCATCGACGCGCTGAAGGCACAGGGGCTCGCCGCCTTCCGTGAAGCGCTCACCCACGCCGCGCCGCTCTTTGCCGACCGGGTGCACCTGCTGCAGAGCTGGGACGACATCAAGCTGCTGAGCGTGGCGGTGGACCGCCTGGCGCGGTGGTGGCGGCCGGGCCTGCTGTGTATTGGCGATGCCGCGCATGCGATGTCGCCGATTGGTGGCGTGGGCATCAACCTCGCCATTCAGGATGCAGTGGCCACCGCCAATCTGCTGGCGGAACCGCTGGCGAACAGCGTGCTGACCTCCACCGACCTGAGTGCCTGGCTGCCCCGCGTGCAGAAGCGCCGCACCTTTCCCACGCGCGTGACGCAGCGCATGCAGGTGGTGGTGCAGAACAACCTGCTGGTGCCGGTGCTGGCGTCCGGCCCCGGTGCGCAGCCATTCCATGGCCTGCCGTGGCCGATGCGCCTGCTCCGGCGCTGGCCCGTGCTGCGGGCGGTACCGGCCTGGCTGGTGGGTGTGGGGGTGCGGCCGGAGCATGTCCGGTCGCACCGGGCTGTCAGCCGTTAGTGGCGGTTCGGGTTGTTGGGGTTGCGGTCGTAGCGGTTGGGTACGCCATCGCCGTCGCGGTCCCGGTCGTAGCGGTTGGCCACGCCGTCATGGTCGCGGTCGCCGCGGTTCCAGTTGCCGCCGCGGCGTTCCCAGTGGTTGCCCACCTGGACCCATTGCGTGGGGGCGTAGTAGTAGCCGGGGCGCGTACGCTCCCAGTGGCCGGCTGCCCAGACATGGCGGTTGCCCCGCCAGTCCCAGTAGCCGGGCACCCAGACCTGGCCACGGCGCGGTGCCGGCACCACTTCCACGCGGGGCGGCGGTGGAGCCACCTGCACCTGGAACACCGCTTGCGCGGCGGCCGGGGTGGTGGTGACGGCACCCAGCGTGCCGGCGGCAATGGCGATGGCCATCAGACTTGTCTTGATCATGGCAGTACCTCCTGTGGTTGATGGCTTCATCATGGGCGGCGGCGGTAAAGGCCGCCTGCCGCCTGTGCGAAGATTTGTGAACGCCTGTGACGTGCCGCTACCGGGCAGCCCGGGTGCTTCCGCCAGCCTGTTGAAACGTAAGAAGGCGTAAACACGCTCCCTCCTGCATGCCGTTCGTCCGTTCCCCGTTGCCGCCGTGGTTGCCGGCGCTGTGCCGGCTGCTGCTGGCCATTGCCCTGCTGGCCGCCGCGCTGCTGGGCGGGCTGTGGCTGTGGCAGGAGCGGCTGCTGTTCCATCCGGTGCCGCTGTCGGCCAGCTACCCGCTGGCACGCCAGCCCGGCGTGGTGGAGCGGCGTTTCGTGGTGGAGGGCGCGGAGCTGTCGGCGCTGCACCTGCAGCTGCCCGATCCGCGCGGTGTGGTGCTTTTCCTGCATGGCAATGCCGGCAATCTGGCCGGCTGGTTTGTCGACACCACGCTGTACCGCGACGCCGGTTTCGATGTGCTGATGCCGGATTACCGAGGCTACGGCAAAAGCACCGGCCGCATCACCAGCGAGGCGCAGCTGCGGGCCGATGTGCGGGCGGTGTGGGCTGCGGTGGCGCCGCAGTACGCGGGCAGGCGGGTGGTGGTGCTGGGCCAGTCGATGGGCAGCGCACTGGCCGCCGGCCTGGCGCTGGACATGGCGCAGGGCACGTTGCCCGGCCCCGCGCCCGACCTCACGGTGCTGGTGTCACCCTACCGCAGTGTGGCTGCGCTGGCGGCGGAGTGGTACCCGTGGGTGCCGGCCGCGCTGCTGCGCTACCCGCTGCGCACCGAGGATGCGGTGGTGCGCCTGCGCAGCCCGCTGCTGCTGATCCACGGCCAGGCCGACGCCCTGATTGCGCCGGCGCACAGCGAGGCGCTGTTCGCGCTGGCGCCGCAGGCCCGGCTGGTGCGCATTCCGCTGGCCGGCCACAACGACCTCGACCGGTTCCCGGCCTACCGGCAGGCGCTGGCGGCCGCGCTGGCGGCGTTGTAGCCGGGCTTCAGCCCCGCTCGACCGGCCGCGCCGGGCTGCTGCACCATTCGCTCCAGCTGCCGGCGTACAGCCGGGTGGAGCCCAGGCCCGCAATTTCCATCGCCAGCAGATTGGGCACCGCGCTCACGCCGCTGCCGCAATGGTGGACCACCGTGGCGGCGTCGCGCCCGTCGAGCAGGGCCTCGAATTCGGCGCGCAGCACCGCCGGGGGCTTGAAGCGGCCATCGGCGCCGAGATTGGTGCTGAAGGGCCGGTTGCGGGCTCCGGGGATGTGGCCTGCCACCGGATCGAGCGGCTCGATTTCGCCGCGAAAACGCGGCCCCGCCCGGGCGTCGAGCACGGTCTGCTGCGTGCCCAGCTGCTCCAGCACGTCGGTGGTGGTGGCCAGCTGCACCAGCGAAGGCCGCAGCGCGAAGCGGGCGGGTGCGTGGGGCAGCTCCTCGCCGCTGGCCACCGCGCCGTCGGCGCCCAGCGCCTGCCAGGCCTGCAGGCCGCCGTCGAGCACGGCCACTGCGTCATGGCCGCACCAGCGCAGCATCCACCACAGGCGGCCGCAGAAATTGGCGCCGTTGCGGTCATAGACCACCGCCTGCGTGTCGGTGCCCAGGCCCTGCGCGCCCAGCCAGTCGGCAAAGCGTTCACGGCTGGGCAGCGGATGGCGGCCACCGGAAGCGGGGGTGTCGGTGGTGGCGCCTTTGGCACTCAGCGCGGTGTCGAGGTGGGCATAGACCGCGCCGGGGATATGGGCCTGCAGGTAGTGCTGGTAGCCGGCTTCGGGCTGGCCGAGATCGAAGCTGCAGTCGAACACCACCAGCGGCTGGCCATTGCCACGCAGGCGCAGGAGCTGTTCGGCGGAAATCAGATGGGTGTACATGGGGAATCCCGTAGCAGGTTTAACCGGATTTTGCCGTGCTGGCGCGCAGCAGGGTGGCGGCGATGCCGCTGGCCACGATGAGTGCCATGCCACACCAGCCCAGCAGGGGGATGGTGTCGCCAAACAGCAGCAGGCTGTAGAGCGACGCGAACACGATGCCGGCGTACTGCAGGTTGGCCACCAGCAGCGTGGATCCCCGGCTGTAGGCGCGGGTCATGCACAGCTGGCCGAGCGAGGCCAGCACGCCCATCGGCAGCAGCCAGGCGGCGCCCTGCCAGCTCCACGGCGAGAGGCCGGTGAACAGCAGCGCCACCGCGCCGCCGGCGGTGGAGCCCACGCCGAAATAGAACACGGTGCGGGCTTCCGGCTCGCCGGCGCGCGCCAGCGCAGCCACCTGCAGGTAGGCCAGTGCGGTGGCCACGCCGGAGAGCAGGCCCATCACGCCCGCGAAGAGCTGGTTCTGCTCCAGCGTGGGGCGCAGCACCATCACCACGCCGGCAAAGCCGGCCAGCACGGTGAGCACCAGCCCGCCGGGCGCCGCGCCGCGGCGCAGCAGCCAGCTGCCGCCCACCAGGAAGGCGGCAATCCAGATGCTGCTCATGTAGTTCAGCGTCATGGCGGTGGCCAGTGGCAGCGCGCCGATGGCGTAGAACCAGGTGCCCAGTGCAAACACGCCGGCCACGTTGCGCCACAGGTGCATGCCGGGGACCGGGGTGGCCAGCGCCACGCCGCTGGCACGGGCCACGCCGGCCATGAAGAGCATGCTGATGAGCCCGCGGTACAGCACCAGCTCGGCGCTGCCGAAGTACACCGAGGCAAACTTGACGCAGACCGCCATGGTGGCAAACAGCAGGGCGGCCAGCAGCATCCACAGGGCCTGCATGGCGATTTACCGGCTGAAAGTGGCTCTGGCCAGCGCCGTTTCTTGCGGGTGTGCTATGAAAATCAAAGCATTCACCGCGAAGGACTGGCCTAGCCGGTGACCGGGGGATGGGCCGGCACGGCGCCGGGCTGCATCGCGCTGCGGTACCACTCGTGGAAGTGCTGCATGCCGTCTTCCATCGGGCTCTGGTAGGGGCCGAATTCGTTGTCGCCGCGCTGCATCAGCGCGCGGCGGCCGGCGTCCATGCGCAGCGCGATCTCGTCGTCTTCCTCGCAGGTCTCCATGTAGGCGGCCTGCTGGGCCTCGACGAACTCGCGCTCGAACGCGGCGATTTCCTCGGGGTAGTAGAACTCCACCATGTTCAGCGTCTTCTGCGGGCCCATGGGGAACAGCGTGGAGACGGTCAGCACATGCGGGTACCACTCGACCATGATGTGCGGGTAGTAGGTGAGCCAGATCGCGCCGTACTTGGGCGGCTGGTTGTTGCGGTAGGCCAGCAGTGCGGCCTGCCAGCGCTCGTACACCGGTGAGCCGCCCGAGGCGTCGGCCTTGCCGAGC
>DASWYJ010000065.1:0-5669 GCA_036405035.1 Burkholderiaceae bacterium | reverse complement strand
GCTGCATTTCCGCGATGGGCGGCGCCACTACGGCCTGATGGCCAGCCTGGTTGAGCCCCTGAGCGATGCCTATCTGATGGAAATCGCGCAGTATTTCGCCGGCCTGAGCCTGCCCTACCCGCCCCCGCGGCCCGCCCGGGTGCCGGCAGACGTGCTGGCGCGGGGCGCCCAGCTCGCCCGCCAGGGCGACGCTGCCCGCGGCATCCCGGCCTGCACCCAGTGCCATGGCCGGGCCCTGACCGGCGTGGCGCCCCATGTTCCCGGCCTGCTGGGCCTGCCGCCGGACTACATCAGTGCCCAGCTCGGCGCCTGGCGCAGCGGCCAGCGCAGCGCACACGCACCCGACTGCATGCGCGACGTGGCCCAGCAGTTACCCATGGCCGACGTGCAGGCCGTGGCCAGCTGGCTGGCCGCGCAGCCGCTGCCGGCCAACACCCGGCCCGCGCTGGCCGGCCCCCCATGGCCCGCCGGTACCCCACCCATCCGCTGCGGCAGCGCGCCTGCACCTGCCGGGGCCCGCCCATGAACCGCACCCGCCTGTTCCTGCTGCTCGGCGCATGTGCGCTCACCGGCCTTGCTGCCGCGGCCTTCGTGTGGCACTACAACGTGCGCGGCGATGCCCAGACCGACGCCTATGCCGGCGCGCCGGTGGCGGCCGCCACCAGCACCGCCGACACCCTGGCCCGCGGCGCCTATCTGGCCCGCGCCGGCAACTGCATGGGCTGCCACACGGCCCGGGGCGGAGCCCCGGGCGCAGGGGGCCTGGCCATCGCCACCCCGTTTGGCACGGTGTACGGCCCCAACCTGACACCCGATGCCGCCACCGGCATCGGCAACTGGAGCAGCGCCGATTTCTGGCGCGCGCTGCACAACGGCCGCGCCCCGGATGGCCGGCTGCTCTACCCCGTTTTCCCGTACGACCACTACACCCGCGTCACCCGCGCCGACGCCGATGCGCTGTATGCCTACCTCATGGCCCAGCCGCCGGTGGTGCAACCCAACAAGGCCCATGTGCTGCGTTTTCCGTACAACACCCAGGCCGCACTGGCCGTGTGGCGGGCGCTGTATTTCCGTGCCGGCGGGGAGCCCCCGCAACCCGAGCGCAGCACCCTGTGGAACCGGGGCGCCTATCTGGTGGAAGGCCTGGGCCATTGCGGCGCCTGCCACACCGCGCGCAACGCCCTCGGCGCCACGACCGGCCAGCCCGCACTGGCCGGTGGCCTGATGCCGGTGCAGAACTGGTACGCCCCCGCATTGACGGCGGCGCACGAGGCGGGTGTGGCGCAATGGGAATTGCCACGCATCGTCGCGCTGCTGAAAAACGGTGTCACCACCGGAGCCTCGGTCTCCGGGCCCATGGCCGAGGTGGTGTTGCGCAGCACCCAGCACCTGTCGGATACCGACCTGCTGGCCATGGCAACCTACCTGCAGGCATTGCCCCCCCAGCCCGCACCCCGGACCGTGGCCACACCGCCGCCGGCGCAGCAAGCCCTGCGCGGCGCCAAACTCTACGAGCAGCACTGCGCCAGCTGCCATGGCAACCAGGGGGAAGGGGTTGCGGGGGCCTACCCGGCACTGACGGGCAACCGCGCGGTGCTGATGGATCCGCCGGCCAATCTGGTGCACCTGGTTTCACGCGGCGGCTTTGCGCCGGCCACGACGGGCAATCCACGCCCCTTCGGCATGCCGCCGTTCCAGCTGCTGCTGAACGACAGCGATCTCGCGGCGGTGCTGGGCTTCATCCGCACCAGCTGGGGCAATGAAGGCAACGCCGTGTCCGAGTTCGACGTGGCGCGCATCCGCAACACCAGCCGCTGATACGCTGGCCAGTGCCTGAATCAGATGCTATATTTTTAGTAGCTACATCGCCATGATTGACGCTGGCCAGAGTCACTTTTTGTCTAAAAACAACCGCTAGCGGCGGCGCCCCGGCTTCAGCGGAGTGCCAGCGCGGCTCAATTCCTGCACGCAATTGGCGTCTTCACCCGGGCCGGGCTCGTAGGTAGCAGCCAGCGCCAGCAGCGGGTTGATCGCGCCCAGTGCCAGCGCCGCGCCGGCGCGCAGCGCCAGCGTGCCGCCCGCCGGCCGGGGTGCCGGCGCGGCAAATGTGCCACCGATACGGATCGGCGTGCGCAGGCTCAGGATGCTGCGGTCCTTGGGGGCCGGCTGCAGCAGCACGTCGAGCGACTCGCTGGCGAGATTGATGGTGCCGGTGCCAGTGACCACGGTGTCGCTGGTGTCGAGCACCAGCGAACGGGTCGCCATCAGCCCCTTATTCACGTCGAAGGCCGCAGCCGCGCAGCGCAGCTGCACCTTGCGGTCGCCACTGACGAAGAACTTGATGATCTCGCCGCCGTCGAGCCCGATGAACTCCAGCAGCATGTTGCTGATTTCGCCGCGCCCGGTCAGCAGCGCCATGTTGCCCGAGGCCGTGCCCAGCACCTGCGCCACCGACTGCCCCTGGCCGGCCAGGTCGATCTGGCCGGTAAAACGGCCCAGTGCATCCTTGGTCAGTTCCACGGTGGGGAACAGCCGGCCCAGCTGCAGCCCGCGCGCATCGAGCCGGGTGGCCACCTGCACCGGTTCGGCATGGGAGTCGATGCGCAGGCGGCCCTGTACGGTGCCGCCCGCCACGCCCAGATCGAGCGGGTCCAGCTGCAGCACGCCATCCTGCAGCCGGATGCGGGCCCGCGCACGCTCCAGCGGCACCGCCTCCACGTTGTGCACGGCCGCCGCGTCGAACTGCACGTCGGCCTGCATCTGCTTGAGCAGGCCGAAGGCCAGCGGCGTGTCGGGCAGCACCTTGCCGGGCCGGCCGGTGCCGGCGGTGGCGGGCGCACCTGCGGTCCGTGCGCCGATCAGCGGCGCCAGATCGCGGAAATCCAGTGACCGCGAACGCACGGTACCGGCCAGCAGCGGCACCGGCTGCGACTGGTCAAAGCGCAAGTCACCGGCAAGGTCGGAGCGGCCAAGCCGCCCGTTCATGCCACGCACCGTCCAGACCGCGCCCTGTTTTTCCAGATCCCCCCGCAGCGCATAGGCCGGGGTGGTGGGCAGCACCACGCCCAGCAGCCGGTACAGATCGGACAGGCTGCGCCCCTTCACATTGAAATGCGCGCGGGTGTTGTCCAGCGTGGTGAGCGAACCGATGGTGGCCGTACCCTGCAAGGTGGTGGCACCGGCGCGCGCGTTGATTTCCAGCGCAAAAGGCTGCTGGGTGGCCGCGCCCAGCTGCAGCACGCCACTGGTGCGGCCTTCGGCGCTGAAGGGCTGGCCTTTCCAGCTGCCCCGCGCCTTGTAGGACAGCGGCAGTGTGGTGGCGCTCCCGCCTTCGTCGATGGCGAATTCGGTGCTGATGCTGGCGGCCTGCGCAGCATCGACGTAATGCAGTACCCCCTCGTCGACCTGCAGCACGCTGACCTTTGGCACCGTGCCGGGGTCGCCGCCACTGTCCTGCCCGAAAGCCCAGGTGCGCCGTCCATCGGCCAGCTGCTGCAGCCCGATCACCGGCTTGTGCAGCCCCACGAAAGGCAGTGCGATCTCGCCGCGCAGCAAGGGCCACAGCCGCAATTGCACCTCGGCACTCTCGGCCCGTACCAGGTAGGGGTCGCGCGCCCAGACCGGGTTGGCAAGCTCGATGCCGTCGGCGCGGATGGTGGTGGTGGCACCCAGTTTCACATCGAGCTGGCGGGTGATGGCGAAATGGCGCCCCGCCCGTTCACTGACGAACCGGTTCAGCGGCTCGCGCAGAATGTCCCACGGGAACACGGCCACCAACACCACCAGCGCGGCGACCAGCACCGCCAATCCGGCCAGCGTGCGCAGTACGCGGTATTGCCAGGGCCGGCGGGGTGGCTGGGCCGGCGGCGCAGCCTTGTTGCCCGCCGGCACCGTGGCGGGCAGGACAACAGAGGATGGATAAGGAGGGCTGACAGCGGACATGGTGGCCCCGTCAGAAACCGGTACCCGGCGACCGGGCGCGGTGCGCCCGGCTGCAATGGACAGGGACGCGAACAGTGAAATGGGAATGCCACATGGCCCCAGTGTCTTCCATACAGCGTGGGCGACGCATCAGCCCAGACGCCCTGCACCTGTCAGCCAACGCCTACAGCCGGCAGCGCCACAGCACCGCCGCAGCACGGGGGTGGCAGCCACCACTCCCGCCCGAGAACACGGCCAAGCGTGCAATAAGGCACGCAATGTGGCGAACGCGCATCACCCGCAGCAAGTGTAGGCCGCGTCCTACAGACAGGCACAGGGGCTGCCGACACGATACGGCTGCAGGGAGCGCTACAGTTCCCTGCATGTTGTTCAGCTTCCATGTCGGGCTGGAAACCTTTGCAGGCCTGAAAAGAATATCGTGGAGCTCAGAACCTATATCGTCGAAGACAACCCGACCATCCGGGAGAACCTGATCGGTACGCTGCAGGAGCTTGCCGGCATTCTTCCCGTCGGTACGGCCGAAGGCGAAAACGAAGGCAAGCTCTGGTTGTCCGAGCACACCGACGCCTGGGACCTGGCGATTGTTGACCTGTTCCTCAAGCAGGGCAGCGGGCTGGGCGTGATCAGTGCCTGCCGCAGCCGGCGGCCAACGCAGAAAGTGGTGGTGCTGAGCAACTACGCCACGCCCGATATCCGCCAACGCTGTGCCCAGCTCGGCGTGGATGCGGTGTTCGACAAATCCAACGAGATCGATGCGCTGATCGACTACTGCATCGACCAAAGTGCATCGCCGCGCCCGGGCTGAGGCCAGTACCCGCGCGGCATGCGCGCAGGCGCATACCGGCGCCCGCACAACCGCTTCAGTCGATCAGCTTGTTCTTCAGCGCGTAGTAGGTCAGGTCGCTGTTGGAACTGAGGTTCATCTTCTCCATGACGCGCGTCCGGTAGGTGCTCACCGTCTTGACGCTCAGCGACAGCGTTTTGGCAATATCGCCGGCGGTCTCGCCGCGGGCGAGTTTCAGGAACACCTGGAACTCACGCTCCGACAGCTGTTCGTGCGGTTCGGACGAATCGTCCTTGCGGTTGAGCTGCTGCGCCAGCAGTTCGGCCACCGCCGGAGTCAGGTAGCGGCGGCCCAGCGAAATGGTGCGGATCGCATTGACGATCTCCATCGGGTCGCATTCCTTGTTCAGGTAACCGCTGGCGCCCTGGCGGATAAGGTTGACCGCGTAATGCTCTTCCGGATAGCCGCTCAGGATCAGGATGCCGAGATCGGGCGACTTGGCACGCAGCTTGGCGAGCACATCAATCCCGCTCTGGCCGGGCATCGACAGGTCCATCACCAGCACGTCCATCTCGGTATTGCGGACCAGGTCGATGGCCTCGCTGCCGCTGCCGGCTTCACCCACGACCCGCAGGTCCACCTGGTCGGCGAAGAACTGGCGCAATCCCGAGCGCACGATGGCATGGTCGTCCACGATTCCGACTTTGATCATTTCAGCATCTTTCATCCAGGCCAGCGCGGCTGGCATCCCTACACGAACAGCATCCGCCTGCGCGGAACTGCTGCGGCTGATTATTCCCCAATTCACACCCGTTCCTAGCGGAGAGCGCCATGCGACGTTTTGCCATACCCCGAATGCTGGTCAGCCTGCCGCTGGCCCTGCTTGCCGCCTGCGCCCTGATCGGCATCAATGAAGCCAGCTACCAGCGCTCGATGGAGTCCG
>DASWYJ010000064.1:0-18183 GCA_036405035.1 Burkholderiaceae bacterium | reverse complement strand
TTCGGGAGGAGCGGCATGTATGGGCGCGGCCAGCATGGGGGCCAGCAGCAGGGCGATGAGTGGTAACGGGGCACGCCAGGAGCGGGATTTATGCATCTTTTTCCAGTCTGAAAAGTACAACAAGGCTGGCACGGATAGCCCGCACCAGCCTTGAGCGTTAGCGCATCAGCGGCTTACTTGCTGGCCACAATCTTGGGCAGCTTGAAGACCCACATTGCACCGCCCTGATTGACCTGCTTGGTCAGCTCGGCCATGTCGCCACCCCACAGCGGCACGGCGCCACCGTAGCCGGACTGGATGCCGACGTATTGCTCGCCGTCCATTTCCCAGGTCACGGGTACGGAGACCACGCCGGAGCCGGTCTGGAACTTCCACAGTTCCTTGCCGTTCTTGGCGTCGAAGGCCTTCACATAGCCATCAGAGGTGCCGGTGAACACCAGGTTGCCGGCGGTGGTGAGCGTACCGGCCCACAGGGGGAACTTCTCCTTGTGTTCCCATGCGATCTTGCCGGTGACCGGGTTGATCGCGCGCAGCGTGCCAACATGGTCCTCGAACAGGCGCTTGATACGGAAGCCCTGGCCCAGGTAAGCTGCACCAGCCTTGTAGGTGATGTTTTCGGTCCAGTAGTCCATGGCCCAGTGGTTTGCCGGGATGTAGAACAGGCCGGTATCGGGGCTGTAGCTCATCGGCATCCAGTTCGTGCCGCCGAGGAATGGTGGCGACACGAAGATCGAATCCCCCTTTTCCTGACCAGGCTTGACTTGCGGCGGATGCTGACCATCGACGATGTTCGGCTTGCCGGTCTTCAGGTCGAAACCCTTGGCCCAGGTGATGCCGTCGACGAAGGGATAGGCACCCAGCAGCGAAGTGGGCTTGTTCGGGTAGCCTGCACCGGTGGCCAGCTTGGTCCGGTCGGTCACGAAGAAGAAGCCGTTGCGGTCGGCGTGGGCGCTGGCCTTGACCAGCTTGCCGGTAGCGGGGTCCTTGTATTCGAACAGCACGACCGAGTTGTTGCCGGAGAAGTCCCAGGCATCGTTCGGGGTGTGCTGGTAGAAGCCCTTGAGTTCACCGGTGCTGGCGTCCACATAGGCCTGGCCCGAGGTGAACAGGCTGTCCCAGTTGCGAGGATCGTCACCTTCCTTGGTGCGCTTCCAGGTGTTCCACGGTGCCGGGTTGCCGGTACCGATCACGACCATGTTGTTTTCCACGTCGAAGCTGGCGGTCTGCCAGGGGGCGCCGCCGCCGTGGCTCCAGGCCTCGACCAGCTTGCCGTCCTTGTCACGCGGCCAGCTCGGGGCCTTGGCGTCGCCCGTGACGGTGGAATCCTTGCCGTTCAGGCGGCCCATATGGCCTTCGACCATCGGACGGGCCCAGACTTCTTCACCGGTTTCGGTGTCGCGGGCGAAGAGCCAGCCAACCACGCCGAATTCGTCACCCGACGAGCCATGGACCAGCAGCACGCGGCCCGACTTCTGATCCTTCACGATGAACGGCGCGCCGGTCATGGTGTAGCCAACCTTGTGGTCACCCCACTTCTTGCTCCACACCACCTTGCCGGTATCCTTGTCGAGGGCCACCATGCCAGCGTCCAGCGTACCGAAGTACACCTTGTTGCCGAAGATGGCGGCGCCACGGTTCACCACGTCGCAGCAGGGACGGATGTCGTCGGGCAGGCGGTGCTCATATTGCCAGAGGCGCTTGCCGGTACGGGCGTCAATCGCGTAGAAACGCGAGTAGGAGCCGGTTGCGTAGATCACGCCGTCATGCACCAGCACCTGGCCTTCCTGGCCACGCTGCTTTTCGCCGCCGAACGAGAAGCTCCAGGCCGGAACCAGGTTGGCGACGTTCTTGGCGTTGATCTTGGCGAGCTTGCTGTGGCGCTGGGCTTTCACACCCAGGCCATAGGACAGCACGTCGGTGGTGCTCTTGTCGTCGTTGGCGACGTCTTCCCAGCTAACGGTCTTGCCGGCCGCATGGGTGGCCGGTGCAACGGACAGCAGCGCTGCCAGTGCAGTTGCCGCCAGAGTGAATGCCTGCCGTGTCATGCGTTTTTTCGATTGTTGTGTAGTAGTGCCCATGAGGTTTCCCTTCGTGTGTAAGGACATGTCTCCAGAATGCCGGCAGCCAGTGGCTGCCGGAGGTACCGGGGTCTCCCAAGCGTCCCCGGCCCGCGCATTCTGTGGTTCATGCTGGCCAGCGTCTGCCGACAATTTCCCAAGCTGGGGTGGGAAAATTTCCCGATCTCCCGGGCCGCGGTGGAACGGGGCTGCAAGCCGTGGTCGAATCGGACACATGAAAAACCTGATCCTGGTAGATGACCATGCGGTGGTACGGGCCGGCTACCGTCGCCTGCTCGAGTCCGAACCCGACCTTGTCATCGTGGGTGAGTGCGGCAACGCCGAAGAGGCACTGGAAATGCTGGCGCGCCAGGCATGCTGCCTGCTGATCCTCGACGCCAGCCTGCCCGGAAAAAGCGGGCTGGATTTGCTGCGCCGCGTGACCAACCGCTGGCCCGATCTGCCGGTTCTGATCCTGTCGATGCACGAATACCCCAGTGTGGCGGCCCAGGCGCTGCGGCTGGGCGCGCGGGGCTATGTCACCAAGGCAAGTGATTCGCAGACGCTGGTGCAGGCGGTCCGCCATGTGCTCACCGGGCGGGTGTTCCTGTCGCCCGACATCATGATGTCGCTGCCCGAATTTCTGGGCGCTGCAAGCAACACCATCCAGCGCCTGGGGCTCGGACCCCGTGAGCTGGATGTGGTGCGCCTGCTCTCGGAGGGGCGGACGCTGGCCGATACCGCATTGAGCATGGGCATCAGCAGCAAGACGGTGAGCAATTACCTCAGCCAGATCAAGAGCAAGCTTGCCCTCAACACCGATTTCGAACTGGCTTTCTGGGCCTGGACCAACGGCGTGGCCAGCGCACCGCCCCTGCTCGGCGATTCCTGAGCAGGAGGGCCGCAGTACACTGCCGGCCCATGCAGCTGCAAGAGATTTTGTATTCCCAGGGTTTTGGCACCCGGCGTGTCTGCGCAGGGCTGATTCAACAAGGTTTTGTGGCTGTGGCCAGCGCCGTTGTTAACGATCCTGCTATGGATTTTGAAGAATCTGGCCTGGTTTTCAGCGTGCAGGGCACGCGCTGGGAGTACCACCAGCCGGCCTATGTGATGCTGCACAAGCCGGCGGGCACCGAATGTTCGCAAAAACCCTCCACCTGGCCCAGCATCTACACGCTGCTGCCGGGGCCGTTGCGCCAGCGGCCGCAAAAAGGCCCGGTGCAGGGCGTGCAGGCCGTGGGCCGGCTCGACCAGGACACCACCGGCCTGCTGCTGCTGACCGATGACGGCAAATTCATCCACAGGATGAGCTCGCCCAGGCACCACGTGCCCAAGGTCTACGAGGTGACGACCAAGCACCCGGTCGACGCCCGTCAGATCGACAAACTGCTGGACGGCGTGGTGCTGGATGACGATCCCAAACCAGTGCGCGCGGCGGCCTGCAGCGCGCTCGGCGCGCACCAGCTGGAATTAACGCTGACCGAAGGCAAGTACCACCAGGTCAAGCGCATGGTGGCGGCGGTGGGCAACCGGGTGGAGGGCCTGCACCGGGCCCGGATCGGCGACCTGGCTCTTCCGCCCGATCTGCCACCGGGCGGCTGGCGCTGGCTGCAGCCTGCCGATCTGGCCGCGCTGGCGGGTCGCTGAGCGGCGTTTCCCCGCGGAAACAGCAGCCGGCCCCGGCTACACTTCCGGGCATCAGGAAAGTGTGGAACCGTGTGACTCTCAAGGCTCTTTTCGCCACCGCGTGCGTGGCATTTTTCACCATGCTGCTGCCGCAGCAGGCCGCAGCGCAGGCCAACCCCGTTTTTGTGCTGAATTCGCTGGATGCAACGGTCAGCGTGATCGATCCGGTCTCCTGGCAGGAAAGCCGGCGCATTGCCACGGGCAAGGAGCCGCACCACCTGTACCTCACACCCGATGAGAAGTCGCTGATCATCGCCAATGCGCTGGGCGATTCGCTGACCTTTGTGGATCCCCGCACCGCCGAGGTGCAGCGGGTGGTGCGCGGCGTGATCGATCCCTACCAGCTCCGGTTTTCCCCGGACATGAAATGGTTTGTCACCACCGCCAACCGGCTCAACCACGTGGACATCTACCGCTGGGACGGCCGTGAGCCGATTCTGGCCAAGCGGATCAACACCGGCAAAACCCCCAGCCACCTGTGGATCGACAGCAAGAGCAAGGTGATCTACGCCACCATGCAGGACAGCGATGAACTCGTGGCCATCGACCTGGCCACCCAGGCCATCCGCTGGCGCGTGCGTACCGGCCCCATGCCCGCCGATGTATTCGGCACCCCGGACGACAAATTGCTGCTGCTGGGCATGACCGGCGGCGACGGCGTGGAGGTCTACGACGTGTCGGGCAAGGAGCCGGTGCTGGTGCGCAAGCTCAAGACGGGGGACGGTGCCCACGCCTTCCGCAGCGCCGGAGACGGCCGGCATGTGTTCGTCAGCAACCGGGTGGCCAACACCGTCAGCCGCATCGACCACCAGGCACTGGCGGTGGTGGACAGCTACGCCGTGCCCGGAGGCCCCGATTGCATGGACGTGTCCACCGATGGCAAGACCCTGTTTGTCACCTCGCGCTGGGCCCGCAAGCTCAGCGTGATCGATCTCACGAGCCGCAAGCTGGTGCGCCAGGTCACTGTGGGGAAATCGCCCCATGGGGTGTGGACACTCGACCATGCGCCGCGCCACTAGCGCGCTGCTGGCGTGTGCCGTGCTCTGCAGCCTGCCGGCCGGGGCCGCAGACTGCACCCGCCCGGTCTACCTCACGCTGGATACCGGCCACATGGGCGTGGCTCCCTTGGTGGCCGAAGTGCTGCAGCGCAACCAGGTGCGCGCCACGTTTTTCCTGGCCAACGAGCCCACACAAACCGGTGGCACTTCGCTCGATGACCACTGGGCGCCGTGGTGGAAAGTACGGGCGCAGGAGGGCCACGCTTTTGCCTCCCACACCTGGGACCATGGCTACTGGCAGGCCGACCTGCCCGATGCCGGTGCCGGCCCGCGCTTTCGCATCCGCCAGACATTCGGCCCCGACGCAGGCAAAACCGTGGTCTGGACCGCCTCCCAGTACTGCGCCGAGTTGCGCCGGCCGGCGGCGCGGCTGCAGGCCATGGCTGGCGTGCAGATGCTGCCGCTGTTCCGCGCGCCGGGTGGCAAAACCTCGCCTGCCTTGCTGAAATCGGTGGAGCAATGTGGTTTCCGGCATGTGGGCTGGGCGCCGGCCGGCTTTCTCGGGGATGAGCTGCCCAGTGACAAATATCCCAATGCACTGCTGCTGGAGCGGGCGCTGCGCGGTGTCCGCGCTGGCGACATCCTCATGGCCCATCTGGGCATCTGGTCGCGCCAGGATGCCTGGGCGCCGGCGGTGCTGGAGCCGCTGGTGCAGGGGCTGCAGGCCCGGGGATTGTGTTTCGCCACGCTGCCGGAACATCCGCAGTACCGGACGTGGGTGGCCGCACATCCGCTGGACAAGGATTGAAGACGGGACATGATGGAATTTCTGACCGATTGGTTTGCCACAGCCCAGCAGGGGTTGTTCGAGGCGGTGGTGCAGCCTCTCGTATTTGCCGCAGGCGAGGGTGCACTGGTGGAGGATGCGTTCGACGCCACCGGCTGGCTGCTCGTGGGCCTGCTGCAACTGGTGGTGCTGGTGCTGCTGGTGGGGCCGTTGCAGCGCTGGCGGCCGGTGGAGCCGCTGACCGACCGTGCCACGGTGCGCACCGACATCCTGTACACGCTGATCCACCGGCTCGGCGTGTTCCGGCTGGCGCTGTTCTTCACCCTGGATCCGGTGGCCGACGCGGTCTTCGGCCAACTGCGCACGGCGGGGATTGGCACGCTGCACCTCGATCAACTCTGGCCCGGCGTGACCGACGTCGCGCTGGTGAGCTTTCTGCTGTACCTGCTGGTGTTCGATTTCGTGGACTACTGGATCCACCGCGGCCAGCACCATTTCCAGTGGTGGTGGTCGCTGCATGCACTGCACCACGCCCAGCGCCAGATGACGATGTGGAGCGACAACCGCAACCACGTGCTGGACGACGTGCTGCGCGATGCCATCATCGTGGTGGTGGCGCAGGCCATCGGTGTGGGCCCGGGGCAGTTCGTTGCGCTGGTGGCGTTCACCCAGCTCAGCGAAAGCTTTCAGCATGCGAATGTGCGCATCTGGTTCGGCACCGTGGGGGAGCGCCTGTGGATCAGCCCGCGCTACCACCGGATGCACCATGCGATCGGCATTGGCCATGAATCGGCAGGGAAAAACACGCTGGGCGGCAATAATTTCGGGGTGCTGCTGCCGTTCTGGGACATGCTGTTCGGTACGGCCAATTTCGAGCGGCGGTTCGAGCCCACCGGTGTGCGCGACCAAGTGGAGCAGGGTCGCGACTATGGGCGGGGCTTCTGGTCCCAGCAATGGCTGGGGCTGAAGCGCCTTGCCGGCCGCGGCTGACACTGCCCAACGGCGATTGGGGGTTTTGGCGGGGCCGGTTATGCTTCGGCCATGCATCAGATGTTCGATTCCTTCTGGCGCGCGACGGCCTATTGCCTGCATCCCCGGGTCATCGCACTGTCCTTCCTGCCGCTGGTCCTGATGGCGGTTGCGGCCCTGGGCCTGGGCTACCTGTTCTGGGAGCCGGCAACCGGGTGGGTCCGTGAATGGCTGGCGGCTTCGTCCCTGTTCACCACCATGGTGGTCTGGCTTGACGGGCTGGGCCTGGGCAACCTGAAAACGGTACTGGCGCCGCTGGTGGTGATTTTCGCTGTGACACCGCTGATCGTGCTGATCTCGCTGCTGGTGGTGGCGGTGCTGATGACACCGACGCTGGTGTCGCTGGTCGCCGAGCGGCGCTTCCCTGTGCTGGAGCGCAAGCGGGGTGGTTCGCTGATCGTCAGCATCTTCTGGTCGCTGGGTTCCACCTTGCTGGCGCTGATTGCCCTGTTGGTGTCGATGCCGCTGTGGCTGGTGCCGCCGCTGATCCTGATTCTGCCCCCCCTGATCTGGGGTTGGCTGACCTACCGTGTGATGGCATTCGACGCGCTGGCCGACCACGCCAGCGCCGACGAACGCCGCGAATTGCTGCGGCGCCACCGTTCGGCCCTGCTGGGGATTGGCGTGGTGACCGGGTATCTGGGAGCGGCGCCCAGCATCATCTGGGCCTCGGGTGCGCTGTTTGCCGCAGCATTCGTGATTCTGGTTCCGGTGGCGATCTGGATTTACACGCTGGTTTTCGCTTTCTCGTCGCTCTGGTTTTCGCACTACTGCCTGGCGGCGCTGGAGCGCCTGCGTGCCGAGACCGCCGCAGAGCCGGTGCCAGCCAGCCCGGACGCCGTGCCGGCTGCGGCACTGCCTCCTGCGGAGGTTCCGCCGCAATTGCCGCTGGCCTGACATGGCGGGTGCGATTGGCCTCATCATCATCGGCGATGAAATCCTTTCCGGAAAACGCGCCGACAAGCATCTGCCGCAGTTCATCGAGCTGCTGGGTGTGCGGGGTCTGCAACTCGGCTATGCCGACTACGTAGGCGACGAACCGGACCGCATCACCGCCACCCTGCGCCGGGCATTTTCGTCGGGCGATGTGGTGTTTTCCTGTGGTGGCATTGGCGCAACCCCCGATGACCATACGCGGCAGTGCGCCGCGCGTGCGCTGGGCCGTCCGCTGGTCCTGCATCCGGAGGCCGAGCGCCTGATCCTGGAGCGCATGCAGGATGTGGCGCGCGAGCAGGGCGCTCCCTACCGGCCTGAACTTCCGGACAATGTCCACCGCCTCCATATGGGCCGATTCCCGGAAGGCGCGGCCATCATTCCCAATCCCTACAACAAGATTCCGGGGTTTTCCTGTGTCGGGGAGGGGGGTGGTACGGTGTATTTCGTGCCCGGATTTCCCGTCATGGCCTGGCCCATGATGGAGTGGGTTCTGGAGAACCACTGCCGTGCGCTGTTTCCCGCCCACGCCATGGCGGAAAGGTCGGTGATCGTCATGGGGGCGATGGAAGCCACGTTGACACCGCTGATGGAGCAGGTCGAGCAGCGCCACCCGGGGATTCGGGTCTTCAGCCTGCCCAGTGTGGATCACCCGCGCTACGGCCGGCACATCGAACTGGGTGTCAAGGGGGCGCCGGATGGGGTTGCCGCAGCCTTTGCGACGTTGCGGATTGGCCTGGAGCAGCATGGCGTTACGCTAGGCCCTGAATTGGTGCGTTAACCTGATGCACCAATGTAATGCACGTTGATTTGCACTAATTTGGTGCTTTGACGGGCGACTGTCAATGCCTTTTCACGCCGGTGCCGATGGGAAAGCCGTGCAAGTCAGGGCAAAATACGCGGTGTTGCAAACCGGCCATGCACCAATCGTGGCACAGAAACTGCATCTTCGAATCGTCCAATTTTTTAACTAACGATCCAACCAGGAGAGCTTGATGGCAAAGACCGTCGCAGACGTGATGAAAATGGTCAAGGAGAACGAGGTCAAGTTCGTTGACTTCCGTTTTACCGATACCCGTGGCAAGGAACAGCACGTTACCGTGCCAGTCTCGCACTTTGACGAAGACAAGTTCACGTCCGGCCATGCGTTTGACGGTTCCTCCATTGCCGGCTGGAAGGGCATTGAAGCCTCGGACATGCAGCTCATGCCCGACCCCAACACCGCCAACATCGACCCCTTCTTCGAAGAAACCACGCTGTTCCTGCAGTGTGGTGTGGTCGAGCCCAGCGATGGCAAGGCCTATGACCGCGATCCGCGCTCCATCGCCCAGCGCGCCGAAGCCTACCTGAAGGCCTCGGGCCTTGGCGACACCGCCTATTTCGGTCCCGAACCCGAATTCTTCATTTTTGACGGCGTGCGCTGGAGCAATGAGCCCGGCAAGGTCGGCTTCGAGATCGAGGAGTACGAGGCACCCTGGAACAGCGGCGCCAAGCTCGAAGGCGGCAACCGCGGCCACCGTCCCACGGTCAAGGGTGGCTATTTCCCGGTTCCCCCGGTCGACAGTACGCAGGACATGCGCGCCGAAATGTCGCTGATCCTCGAATCGCTGGGCATTCCGGTGGAAGTGTTCCACCACGAAGTGGCCGGCGCTGGCCAGAACGAAATCGGCACCAAGTTCTCCACGCTGGTGCAGCGCGCCGACTGGACCCAGGTGCTGAAGTACGTCGTGTGGAACGTGGCCAACGCCTACGGCAAGACCGCCACCTTCATGCCCAAGCCCTACGCCGGCGACAACGGCTCCGGCATGCACGTGCACCAGTCGATCTGGAAGGACGGCAAGAACCTGTTTGCTGGTGACGGCTACGCCGGCCTGAGCGATTTCGCCCTGTACTACATCGGCGGCATCATCAAGCACGCCCGCGCCCTGAACGCCATCACCAACCCCGGTACCAACAGCTACAAGCGCCTGGTGCCCGGCTTCGAAGCCCCGGTGAAGCTGGCCTACTCGGCTCGCAACCGCTCGGCCTCGATCCGCATTCCGTTCGTCGCCAACCCGAAGGGCCGCCGCATCGAAGCGCGTTTCCCCGATCCATCGGCCAACCCTTACCTGGCTTTCTCGGCCCTGATGATGGCCGGCCTCGATGGCGTGGAAAACAAGATCCATCCGGGCGAAGCCGCCACCAAGGATCTGTACCATCTGCCGCCGGAAGAAGACAAGCTGGTGCCCACCGTGTGCCACAGCCTCGACCAGGCGCTCGACTATCTGGACAAGGATCGCGGCTTCCTGACCAAGGGCGGCGTGTTCACCGACTCCATGCTCGATGCCTACATCGAGCTGAAGATGGGCGAAGTCACGCGTTTCCGCATGGCGCCGCACCCGGTTGAATACGACATGTACTACAGCCTGTAAGCGTTTCCTGCTGCCAGCACACAAAGGACGGCCTTGGCCGTCCTTTGTCTTTTTGGGGTATAGACTGGTATTCGTATTTCATTCCTGCGGCGAACAACCGACAATTCCTGCAGAGTTGCCGGTATACATCCCTTCATGAGAACCTTTCTTCTTTTCCTTGCCAGCGCCATGGTGGCCCTGGCGGCTGCCCATGCCCAGGAGCGTGTTTACCGCTGTGGCAACGAATACACCAACAATCCGGCCATGGCAAAGAACCGCGACTGCAAGGTTCTGGACGGTGGCAATGTCACGGTGATCCAGGGCACCCGTGTGCAGCAGCCGGGCGCCAGCCGTGCTGCGCAGCCATCGGGCGGGCAGCGGGTCGCCAGCGACGAGCAGCGTGCCCGCGATACCGATTCGCGCGCCATTCTGGAGTCGGAATTGCGGCGTGCCGAGTCCAGGCAGGCGGAGTTGCTGAAGGAGTTCAACAACGGCGAGCCGGAAAAACAGGGCGCCGAAGGGCGGAACTACCAGAAGTACCTGGACCGGGTGGAGGAAATGCGGGCCGGCATTGCGCGCGGCGAGAGCGATATCGCCGGCCTGAAGCGTGAGCTGGCGCGACTGGGCGCGGTGCAGAGGTAGCCGCCGTGGTGAAAAAGGCGGCTTCGCCCCACGTCTGGTTCCTGCCGCTGGATTTGCTGGCCACGCTGGTGGCGGTAGTGCGAAGCGATGGCCGGGTCCTGTTTGCCAATGCCGCGCTGGAGGATGCGCTGGGCACATCCCGCCGCACCATTGAGGGCTCGAAGCTGGCCGACTGCTTTACCGAGCCCCATGTCCTGCAGAACGCGCTGCAGGGCGCGGGCAGCAACGAATTTGCCGCGCTGCGCTATGACGCCTTCCTGAAGCGCCTGCACCACGAGCCCCTGCCGGTCCATGTGATCGTGGCCCAAACCGAGCGGCCGGGCGAGATCATTGTTGAATTGCTGCCGCTGGAGCAACAGGCCAAGCAGGACCGCGAGGAGCGCCTGATCGACCAGGCCCAGGCCAACAAGGAGCTGATCCGCAATCTGGCGCATGAGATCAAGAACCCGCTGGGCGGGATTCGCGGCGCGGCGCAGCTGCTGGAGATGGAAATCGAAAGCAAGGACCTGAAGGAGTACACACAGGTCATCATCCACGAGGCGGACCGATTGCAGACGCTGGTGGACCGGCTGCTGGCCCCGCACCGCCGGCCCCATGTGGTGGGGGATGTGAATATCCACGAAGTCTGCGAGCGGGTGCGTTCACTGATCACGGCCGAATTTCCACGCGGCCTGAAGGTGCTGCGCGATTACGACACCTCGATTCCCGAGTTTCGCGGTGACCGGGAGCAGCTGATCCAGGCGGTGTTGAATATCGTGCACAACGCCTGCCAGGCTCTGGGCGAGCAGATCGCCGCAGGGGAGGCGCGCATCCTGTTGCGCACGCGCATTGCGCGACAGGTAACTTTTGGCAAGCAACGCTATCGACTGGCACTGGAATTGCATGTCATCGACAACGGGCCCGGTGTGCCCAACGCAATCAAGGACCGCATTTTCTACCCGCTGGTGTCGGGGCGAGAGGGGGGGTCCGGATTGGGGCTCACCCTCGCGCAGACTTTCGTGCAGCAGCACCATGGTTTGATCGAGTGTGAAAGCGTACCGGGCCGGACGGATTTCAAGTTGTTGATTCCGTTGCCATAAATGCTTGACCAGAGGTGACAAGAAACACATGAAGCCGATTTGGATCGTAGACGATGACCAGTCCATCCGCTTCGTGCTGGAAAAGGCATTGCTGCGCGAAGACTTGCCCACCCGCAGCTTCACCAATCCACGCGAGGTGCTGCTGGCACTCGACGCGGTCAGTGACGACGACCCCGACAACCTGGGCCCGCAGATCCTGGTGAGCGACATCCGCATGCCCGGCGGCTCCGGCCTGGATCTGCTGGGCAAGGTGAAGGAAAAACACCCCGGCCTGCCCGTCATCATCATGACGGCCTTCTCCGACCTCGACAGCGCCGTCTCGGCCTTCCAGGGCGGAGCCTTCGAATACCTGCCCAAGCCTTTCGATCTGCCCAAGGCCATCGAGCTCATTCGCCGCGCGGTCGAGGAAAGCCAGCGCGAAGAGGTGGCAGAAGAGCGCATGGCCGCTGCGCCGGAAATGCTGGGCCAGGCGCCCGCCATGCAGGATGTGTTTCGTGCCATTGGCCGGCTCAGCCAGAGCAACGTCACGGTCATGATCACCGGTGAATCGGGCTCGGGCAAGGAGCTGGTGGCCCGCGCGCTGCACAAGCATTCGCCGCGCGCCAACGGCCCGTTCGTGGCCATCAACACGGCCGCCATCCCCAAGGATCTGCTCGAGTCCGAACTGTTCGGCCACGAGCGCGGCGCCTTCACCGGTGCGCAGACCATGCGCCGCGGCCGCTTTGAGCAGGCCGAGGGCGGCACACTGTTCCTTGATGAAATCGGCGACATGCCGTTCGATCTGCAAACCCGCCTGCTGCGGGTGCTGAGCGACGGGCATTTCTACCGTGTCGGGGGCCACAACGCCGTCAAGGCCAACGTGCGGGTGATCGCCGCAACCCACCAGGATCTGGAGCAGCGCGTGAAGGAAGGCGTGTTCCGGGAAGATTTGTTCCACCGGCTCAACGTGATCCGCCTGCGCCTGCCGGCGCTGCGCGAGCGCCGCGAAGACGTGCCCATGCTCACGCGCCACTTCCTGCAGCAGAGCGCCAAGCAGCTGGGCGTCGAGCCCAAGCGCATTGCCGATGCGGCGCTGGCGCAGCTGGCTACTTTTGGTTTCCCCGGCAATGTGCGGCAGCTGGAAAACATCTGCCACTGGCTGACCGTGATGGCGCCCGCGCAGGTGATCGAGCGCAAGGACCTGCCGCCGGAAATCCAGTCATTGCCGGCGCACGAATTGCAGTCTGCCCGCGCCGCCGCGCCGGAAGGCGCGGAAGAGCCGGCGCTGCGCGACACCAGCCTGCGGGCGGATGATGCGGCTTCACCGCCGGAACCGCTGCCTGCCGGAAATACCAGCCCGATCACCGTAGCCCATGTGCTGCGTGGCGCGGGGTGGGAAATCGGCCTCGAGGCCGAGGCACTGGAGTTGCTGGCCACGGGCCGCCACGACGTGTGGGACGAGTTGACACGGCGTTTCGAATCGAAGCTCATCCTGACCGCCCTGGCCAACACCCGGGGGCGCCGCATCGAGGCCGCGCAGAAACTGGGGATTGGCCGCAACACCATCACCCGCAAGATCCAGGAGCTGGGTTTGGAATAAAAACAGGTGGTGGCCAGCGCCACTGCTTGTTTTAATGCTCCTGAAAAGAGAGCTTAATCGCGCAAGGTCGCAATGACTGGCGCATGGTCGCTGGGCTTCTCGCGCTTGCGCGGTGCCCGGTCGATCGCGCAGGCCTGCAGCTGCGGCTGCAAGGCGGTGCTGACCAGGATGTGGTCAATGCGCAGCCCGCGGTTCTTCTGGTAGCCCAGCATCCGGTAATCCCACCACGAAAAGCTCTTTTCCGGTTGCTCGAACTGGCGGAAGGCATCCACCAGACCCAGGTCCAGCAGCGCCTGGAAATGCTGCCGTTCCTCGGTCGTGTGGTGAATGGTCTCGCGCAGACCGACCGGGTCGTAGGAGTCGCGGTCTTCCGGGGCAATGTTGAAATCGCCCAGCAAGACCAGCCGCGGATGCCGTTCCAGTTCGCTGCGCACCCAGTTCCGCAGCGCGTCGAGCCAGGCCATCTTGTAGGCGAATTTCTCCGAGCCCGGCTCCTGGCCGTTGACGAAATAGCCATTCACCACCCGCAGCGCGCCCTGGGCCGTTGCGACCGTGCCGGCGATGATCCGCGACTGGGCGTCGGGAAAGCCGGGGATATTGCGCACCACATCGGTGATCGGGCTGCGGCTCAGAAGGGCCACGCCGTTATAGGTTTTCTGGCCCAGCCACACCGCCTGATAGCCCGCCTCGGCCAGTTCGTCCTGCGGGAATTTCTCGTCGGCGAGCTTGAGTTCCTGCAGGCACAGCATGTCGACCGGGTTGTCGGTCAGCCAGTCGCGTACATGGGGCAGGCGCACGCCGAGGGAGTTGACGTTCCAGGTGGCGATTTTCACGGATGACCTCAGATGTGGTTGTCGGAGGGAAAGGGCGTTCCCGCAGTTGAAAGAAGGGCCGGGATGTGGGGCTGCGGCCCGGGCCCCTGTGCCTGGCAGGGCCAGGATTTCCAGTGAGCGGCGCAGATTGTCGCACCCGATCGGCCGCGCAGACATGCGGGCAGCGGAGGATGCCATGCCCCCAACTGCCATATGGAGAGAGCCGCCTGTTCCGGGGCAATTGGCAGTGGGTTATAGAATGCGAACGATTCTTGATTGCGTTCGCGCCATGCACGGGCCCATGCACTGAAGCCGTATGGTCCGTGGCGGCGCCGGCCTGTTCCGGCCAGCGCTGCGCTGCCCAGGGTAGGCCTTCCGGTTTTTCGCTCGGCATCCATTGGGGGTGATTTCTTTATTTTTCATGGGGTGGCTCATGGCTGGTAGTTCTGCGTCCCGTCTGCACGTTGTTTCACGCATTGCCGCCGGCGTCCTGGGCGGCTATGCGTTCACGTGGGGGTTTATCGCGCTGGGCATCGGGCTGCTCTTTGCTGCCGGCATGCCGTTCCATGATGCCGAAGCGCTGTGTTACATCATCGCGTTCATCCTGTTCCTGGTTGTATTCCTGTGGGCTTTTTCTGCGGGCAGTCTGGCCCGTGTATGGGCGGTGCTGGCAGGCGGCGGCGCAGCGATGGCCGGTGCGGCATGGCTGGTGCAGCGCGCGCTGGTCTGACGCCATTTCCGTCAAGGAGAACTGACCGATGTTCCAGAATTTCCGGTTGTCGATGGCCTGGCTGCACACCTGGTTTGGCCTGGTGCTGGGCTTCGTGCTCATGGTGGTTTTTTCTTTGGCTCGCTGTCGGTGTTTGACCGCGAGATCGACCGCTGGGCCATTCCCGAATCGCGCTTCGCGCCGCAGCCCATGCCGTCTTTCGACACGCTGCTGCTGCCGATCTTCAAGGACATGCAGCCCAATGCCGAGAACGTCGAGGCGGCCCGTTCCCGGGTGAATGGGCCCATGGCCACCAGTTTCCCGGCAAGCGACTGGGGCGCCTATACCACCCACCGCGATCCCGTTCTGGGCATCTTCGCGGGCTTTGGCTTGCCGAATGCCAAGGAACCCGACGACAAGGTCTGGGGCAATCGCACCGTTGACCCGCGTTCCGGCAAGGTATTGCCGGACGACCATCTGAAGATTGGCAGCCGTTTCTTCTATCCGCTGCATTACAGCCTGAATTTCAAGTGGATGAATCTGGGCGTCTGGATCGTCGGTTTCGCCGCGCTGATCATGCTGGTTGCGCTGGTCAGCGGCGTGGTCATGCACCGCAGGATATTCCGCGAACTCTTCACGTTCCGTGCCCGGAAACACACGCAGCGCAGTGCACTGGATCTGCACAACCTCACGGGCGTGGTGGCGCTTCCCTTTCATTTCATCTTCGCGTTGTCCGGGCTGGTGATTTTTGGCGGAATCTATTTCCCTGTAACCCACACCCAACTCGAGCCACTGCATGAACTGCATGAGCAGCACGAAGCCCGTGAGACCGGCCTGCCCGACAAGCGGGCCGGCGTGCCCGGTGGGCTCGCCTCGGTGGACGCCATGGTTGCCGAAGCACAGCGGCGCTGGGCCGCCAAAGGAATGGCAGGCGATGTGGGCTTCCTGGCGGTCCGCCATGTGAATGACGCCAATGCCTATGTGAGCGTTTTCCGCGCTGGCACTGACCGGGTGACGCTGACAGGCGAGGGCATCCATTTCAAAGGGGCCACCGGGCAGGTCATTCACGAAGACCCGCCGGTGACGGTGGTAGCCGGGATCAACAACTTTCTTACCGGGCTCCATCTGCAGCATTTCCGGCACTGGCTGCTGCGCTGGCTGTACCTGCTGGGTGGGCTGTCGGGCTGTGTGTGCATTGCGACGGGCTTCATCTTCTTTGTCGAGAAACGCAAGCGCCAGCATGCGAAACAGGGTGTCAGCGGAGCGCGCTGGGTGGATGCCTTTGCCGTGAGCACAGTGACCGGCATGCTCATTGCCACGCTGGCCATGCTGATCGCCAACCGGGTGTTGCCCGCAAACCTGCCGCTGCGGGGGAACTGGGAGCAATATATTTTCTGGGGCGCCTGGGTGCTGGCCTTCGTACACGGCATCTGGCGTACCGCGCCCGTGGCCGAAGGCCGGATGGCCCCGGCGTGGGGCGAGCAGTGCTGGGCGGTGGCGGGCCTCGCGGTTACTGCCGTGCTGCTGAACTGGATCACGACGGGAGACCATCTGCTGCGCACCATCGGCAATGGGTATTGGCCAGTCGCCGGGATTGATCTGGTGATGCTGGTTGGCGCTGCGCTGGCCATCGTTGCCGCGCGCCGGCTCAGGCGCCGTGCCCAGGGGGTTGCAATTCCGCCCGGCCGCGCAAGCGCCCACGCACCGGAGATTGCCAATGCCTGATGCCTTGCTGCTGCTGGCCGCGCTGGCAGCCAATATTGCCGGGCTGGGCTGGTTTGCACTCGCCATGGATACCCATTGGGTGCAGGTGCGGAGCGATCCACAACCCGCGGGCGACACGGTGCGATGGTTGCGCGTGCTGGGCTCCGTGGGGCTGGCCAGTTCCCTGGCGCTGTGCCTGTGGGTTGACCACGCCTCCATGGCCTCGCTGGTGTGGGTGATGGCGCTGGCCGGTGCTGCACTGGTGGTCGCCTTGACATTGACCTGGCGGCCGCACTGGCTTGGCCCGCTGGTCGCGTGGATCCGCACGGGCGGCAAGCCCGGACCGGGCTGAGCCGGCCGCGATCGCACGGAGATTTCACCGAGAGGGGGCGGGACTCGCCGGGCAGGCCGGCATTCCCGTTTTCAGCGCCCGGGTGGGGCATTCCGTGCCACCCGGGCTCGCACCGGCACCATTTTTGAATGATTCAGGCCCGTGGCCAGCGTGTAGCCTTCGTTTTCAGCTATCGAATATGTAGCTGCAGCCGGCCGATGCGGTCAGTCGGCCTTGTTGGCCTGGTTTCTGTCGTAGGTGACGAAATGGAAGGGCAGGCCGTTGGCGGAGACCTGGCTGTCGCGGGCGGTTTCCACCCATTCGCTGCGCAGCACGGGAGCAAACGCATCGCCGGCAAAGTCGGCGGCGATTTCCGTCACCACCACCTGGCTGGCCAGCGGCAGCGCCTGGGCATAGATGTCGGCGCCGCCGATCACCCAGGCCACCGGCTCGGCCGCGCACAGTGCGCAGGCCTCGGGCAGTGAGCCGGCGCGCTGCGCGCCGTCGGCCAGCCAGCCGGGCTGGCGTGTCACCACCACATTGCGGCGGCCCGGCAGCGGGCGGAATCTGGGGGGCAGCGAATCCCAGGTCTTGCGGCCCATGATGACCGGGCTGCCCAGCGTGGTGCGCTTGAAGTGGGCCAGGTCTTCCGGCAGGTGCCAGGGCAGCGTGCCGTCCTTGCCAATCACGCCATTGCGGCTTTGCGCCCAGATCAGATGGAGCTTCATATCGCCACGGGTGCCTTGATCGGATCGCCGTGCCGGTAGTCCAGCAGCTCGAAATCCTCGTACTGGTAGCCAAAAATCGAGTCGGGCTGGCGTTTGATGTTCAGGGTAGGGTAGGGGTGGGGCGTGCGGCTCAGCTGCAGCGCCACCTGCTCGGCATGGTTGCTGTAGATGTGGCAGTCGCCGCCGGTCCAGATGAAGTCGCCCACCGCCAGGCCACATTGCTGCGCCACCATGTGGGTGAGCAGCGCATAGCTGGCAATGTTGAAGGGCACACCGAGGAAGATGTCCGCACTGCGCTGGTAGAGCTGGCAGCTGAGTTTGCCGGGCTCGCCATCCACCTGCGACGGTGCCACGTAGAACTGGAAGAAGGCGTGGCACGGCATCAGCGCCATCTTGTTCAGTTCGGCCACATTCCACGCGCTGACGATGATGCGGCGCGAATCGGGGTTGGTCTTGAGCGTGTGGATGACCTCGGCGATCTGGTCGATATGGCCGCCGTCCGGCGTGGGCCAGCTGCGCCACTGCACACCGTAGACCGGGCCCAGGTCGCCGTCTTCGCGCGCCCATTCATCCCAGATGGTGACGCCGCGTTCCTTCAGCCAGTTGTTGTTGCTGGAGCCGGTGAGGAACCACAGCAGTTCCTGAATGATGGATTTGAGGTGCACCGTCTTCGTGGTGACCAGCGGAAAGCCTTCGTTCAGGTCAAAACGCATCTGGTA
>DASWYJ010000063.1:0-2912 GCA_036405035.1 Burkholderiaceae bacterium | reverse complement strand
CATAGAACTGCCCGCTCATCAACTGGGCCAGGTAGCGGTTGAGCGCGCCGACCGGCGGGCTGATCGACATGTCGTTGTCGTTCAGCACCACCAGCAGCTTGGCGTCGTGCTGCACACCGGCGTTGTTCAGCGCCTCGAACGCCATGCCGGCGCTCATGGCACCGTCGCCGATGATGGCCACGGCGTTGCGGTCCTCGCCCTTCTGCCGGGCGGCCAGCGCCATGCCCAGTGCAGCCGAGATGCTGGTGCTGGAATGGGCGGTGCCAAAGGTATCGTAGGGGCTCTCTGCGCGCTGCGGAAAGCCGCTCAGGCCGCCCAGCTGGCGCAGGCTGCCCATGCGGTCGCGCCGGCCGGTGAGGATCTTGTGCGGATAGGTCTGGTGGCCCACATCCCACACCAGCCGGTCGTCCGGCGTATTGAACACGTAGTGCAGCGCCACGGTGAGCTCGACGGTGCCGAGGTTGGAGCTGAGGTGGCCACCGGTGCGGGCCACGCTGTGCAGCAGAAAGGCCCGCAGCTCGTCGGCAAGCGCACGCAGCTGCGCACGCGGCAGCTGGCGCAGCGCAGCCGGGTCGTTGATGGTCTGCAGCAGGGGGAATGTCATGGTGGAGTTCGCTATCTTTTCAGGAGCTATATCGCTATTATCGGCGCTGGCCAGAGCTACCTTTTCTTACAATTTCAGGCAGAGCGCTCGACCACCATGTCGGCCAGCGCCCGCAGCGCCACAGTATCGTCCAGGCCGCTGACGCCGAGCGCATCCAGCGCCTGCCGGCGCAGGGCCTGGGCGTAGGCGCGGGCGCGCTCCAGGCCAAGCAGCGATACATAGGTGGGCTTGTCGTGGGCGGCATCCTTGCCGGCGGTCTTGCCCAGCGTGGCGGAATCGGCGGTCACGTCGAGAATGTCGTCCACCACCTGGAAGGCCAGGCCCACGGCCGCGCCATAGGCCGCCAGCGCCTCCCGCACCGGCGCGGCAGCGCCGCCGCACGCAGCCCCCATCACCACGCTGGCTTGCAGCAGTGCGCCGGTCTTGAGCCGGTGCATGGTGCCGAGTTGCTCCTCGGTGAGCGCACAGCCCACGCTCGCCAGGTCGATCGCCTGGCCGCCGGCCATGCCGTGGCTGCCGGCAGCCTGCGCCAGCAGCCGGCACAGTTCGGCCTGCACCACCGGCGGCACCGGCCCGGCGGCGGGCGTGAGCAGTTCGAAGGCCAGGGCCTGCAGCGCATCGCCCGCCAGCAGCGCCACCGCTTCGCCATAGGCCACGTGCACCGTGGGCTTGCCCCGGCGCAGCACGTCGTTGTCCATGCAGGGCATGTCGTCGTGCACCAGCGAATAGGCGTGGATCAGCTCGACGGCGCAGGCCGCGCGCAGGGCGGCATCGTCGGCGGCCGCGTGGCGGGCGGCGTCGCCCGCCGCCAGCGGCAGCACCGCCTCGCGGGCAGCAAGCACCAGCAGCGGGCGCAGGCGCTTGCCGCCGTCGAGCACGGCATAGCGCATGGCGTCGCCCAGGCCGGCGGGCGTGGCCGCGGGAACCCATTCCATCAGCGCGTGTTCCACGCGGGCCAGGCGCAGGGTGGTCCAGCCGGAAAAATCAAAGCCGGCCTGCGCCGGCGCGTTGGCCACGGCCTGCATCAGCTCGCCGTCCAGGGTTTGAGTGTGCCTTCGTCGAGCACACGGATCTGCTGGTCCACCGCATCCAGCTGGCCCCGGCAGAAGGCCAGCAGTTCGGCCCCGCGCTGGTAGGCGGTGAGCAGCTGTTCCAGCGGCAACTGGCCCGATTCGAGCTGGCTGATCAGCTGTTCGAGCTCCTGCAGCGCGGATTCGTAGCTCACGGGCGGCTTGGCAGACGGGGCTTTGGCCATGGCGGGGGACAGTGGGTAAATCGCGATTTTAGGCCGTGGGGGCCATGCGGCGACCGGAACGGGCGCCGCCATAGGGCCATCGGCGCGGGCGGATACCCCCGGCAGGTACAATCGCGGCTCTTCATTCCGGGGTTCTCCGGCACATTTCCCGCGCCCTGGCGCTTACCCTCCCTGTGGGGAGTCTTTAGGTCAGGACATCATGTCTGATTTAAGTCTTCAACTGCAGCAGGCTGCAAGCCAACTACCTGTTTCCAGCTACTTCGATGCAGCGCTGTTCCAGCGCGAGCAGGAGCAGCTGTTTCGCCGTGGCCCGCGCTATGTGGGCCACCGCCTCTCGGTGCCCGAGGTGGGCGACTACCACGCCCTGCCCCAGGAAGGGGAAGGCCGCGCCCTCATCCACACGCCCACCGGCATCGAGCTGGTGTCCAACGTGTGCCGGCACCGCCAGGCCGTCATGCTCAAGGGCCGCGGCTCGCTCAATACCACCCAGCCCGGCAGTGGCGGCGGCAACATCGTCTGCCCGCTGCACCGCTGGACCTACAGCGGCGGCAACCCCTCGCCGGCCGGCAAACTGATCGGTGCGCCGCATTTCGAGACCGACCCCTGCCTGAACCTGGCCAACTACCCGCTGCAGGAATGGAACGGGCTGCTGTTTGAACGGAACGGCCGCGACATCGCTGCCGACCTCGCCGGCATGGGCCCGCGGGCCGACCTCGACTTTTCCGGCCACGTGCTCGACAAGGTGGTCATGCACGAGTGCAACTACAACTGGAAGACCTTCGTCGAGGTCTATCTGGAGGACTACCACGTCGGCCCCTTCCACCCGGGCCTGGGCGGCTTTGTCTCCTGCGACGACCTGCGCTGGGAATTCAAGCCGCAGTACTCGGTGCAGACCGTGGGCGTGGCCAACCGGCTCGGCAAGGCCGACGCCTCGGGCGGCTCACCGGTGTACGAGCGCTGGCAGGCCGCACTGCTGGCCTACCGCAACAACCAGCCGCCCAAGTACGGCGCGATCTGGCTCACCTACTACCCGCACATCATGGTCGAGTGGTA
>DASWYJ010000062.1:0-22194 GCA_036405035.1 Burkholderiaceae bacterium | reverse complement strand
AATCAGCCCGAACAAACGTCCCCGCGGCACTCCCTGCAAACCATCCTCCCCGCCAGTTTGCGGAAGCTGCAACGCCAGGAAATACACCAGCTGCGCCAGCGCCAACGTGATCATTGCGAAATAGATGCCGGCGCGGCGTATGGCCAGCAGACCAAACGCCAGCCCCAACAACCCCGCCACCACCGTGCCGGCCAGGATGCCCAGCTCCGGTGTCCAGCCCTGCTCCTTGCACAGCCAGGCGCATACATAGGCCGAGCCCCCAAAAAAGGCGGCATGACCAAATGACAACAGGCCGGCAAAACCCAGCAGCAGATTGAATGCGCAGGCGAAAAGCGCAAAACACAGCACCTTCATCAGGAAAGTGGGATACACGAGGAAGGGGGCCACGACACCAATGGCGATCATCGTGGCAAACATCGCCACAGCACGATGGGACGCGAAGCGGGTCGATACGGGTTTTGTTGTCATGAGAACTCTCTTATGCCTGCTTGCCGAACAGGCCCGCCGGACGCAGTAGCAGTACCACCACCATGATCACGAAAATCACCACGGCCGAAGCTTCCGGATAAAACACCTTGGTCAGGCCTTCCACCACTCCCAGAACAAGGCCCGTCACGATGGAGCCGAGAATCGACCCCATGCCACCAATCACCACCACGGCAAAAACCACAATGATCAGATTTGACCCCATCAAAGGATTGACCTGCACGATAGGCGCGGCCAACACGCCGGCAAACGCCGCCAGCGCGACACCCACCCCATAAGTAATGGTCACCATCAGCGGCACGTTGATGCCCAGAGCCTGCACCAGCTGCGGCCGCTCGGTGGCTGCGCGCAAGGTCGCTCCGAGGCGGGTTTTCTCGATCAGGAACCATGTGACCAGACACACCAACACGGATGCCAGCACCACCCAGCCGCGGTAGATGGGCATGTACATGAAGCCCAGATCGACACCGCCCTGCAGGGCCTCGGGTACCTCGTAGGAATTACCTGATATGCCAAAGAAATTCCTGAAAACCCCCTCGGCAATCAGCGCAAGGCCAAAGGTCAGCAGCAGGCCGTACAAATGGTCCAGCTGATAGAGATGGCGCAACAACAGACGCTCGATAGCCACCCCCAGCACGCCCACGATCAATGGGGACAGCAGCAGCGCGAACCAGTAATTGACACCGAAATGGGTCATGCCGATCCACGCCACAAAAGCACCGATCATGTAGAGCGCGCCGTGGGAAAAATTGATGATGTTGAGCAAGCCAAAAATAATGGCCAGACCCAGACTCAGCACGGCATAGAACGAACCGTTGATCAGCCCCAGCAGCAGCTGCCCGAACAACGCCTGGGACGACACGCCAAAAATTTCCATCACAACTCCTGCAGGCAATCGATGCGCCAGCAGGCCACGGGCCAGCCCCGCGGCTCCGCCATGCGCATGCCATGCACCCTTATTTCTTCACGAGCGCGCACTTGGACGCGGACAACGGCTGGAACGCCTCGGCGGCAGGAATGGTGGCCCGCACGTTGTAGTAGTCCCACGGGGTCTTCGAATCGGCAGGCTTCTTGACCTGGAGCAGGTACATGTCATGCACCATGCGGCCGTCGTCGCGGATGCTTCCGTTCTTTGCGAAGAAGTCGTTCACCGGAGTCTTCTTCATCTGCGCCATGACCTTCTGGGTGTCGTCGGTATTGACGGCCTTGACGGCCTTCAGGTAGTGCATGATCGATGAATACTGACCTGCCTGCACCATGGTGGGCATGCGTTTGTGCTTGTCGAAGAAGCGTTTCGACCATGCACGTGTGTCGTCATTCAGATCCCAGTAGAACCCCTCCGTGAGGTACATGTTCTGCGTGGCCTTCAGCCCCAGCGAATGCACGTCGGTGATGAACATCAACAGTCCCGCCAGCGACTGCTTTCCCGTAATGCCGAACTCCGCCGCCTGCTTGATCGAGTTGATGGTATCGCCGCCGGCATTGGCCAGGCCGATGATCTGAGCGCCTGACGATTGGGCCTTCAGCAGAAACGACGAGAAATCGCTGCCCGGGAAAGGATGGCGTACCGAGCCCACCACTTCGCCGCCATTGGCCTTGACCACATCGCCGGCGTCCTTTTCCAGCGAATGACCGAACGCATAGTCGGCCGTCAGAAAGAACCACTTCTTGCCGCCCTGCTTCACCACCGCCTTCGCGGTGCCGTTGGCCACGGAATAGGTGTCGTAGGTCCAATGCACGGTCACGTCGTTGCAGTCTTCATTGGTAATGCGGGTCGAGGCGGCACCGGATACCAGCGCAATGCGGTTTTTCTCTTTCGCGATCTTCATCACCGCCAATGCCGTCGAGGTGGTGACCAATTCGGTCACGGCATCCACCTTGTCGCGCTCCAGCCACTCGCGCGCCTTGTTGGCAGAAATATCCCCCTTGTTCTGGTGGTCTGCCGACACCATTTCAATCTTGAACGAGGGTTTTTCCTTGGCTACGAAATCATCAATCGCCATCTGCGTGGCAATGATGGTGCCCTGACCCGCCACATCGGAATACAAGCCCGACAAGTCAGTCAGCACCCCGATCTTCACCACGCCGTCGGAAACCTGGGCGTGGGCGGCCCCGATGGTGGCCACGGCCAGCGACACGGCCTTCAGGATAGGTTTGAGTTTCATGCAGGTCTCCTTGTGAAAAATCGGAAAACAGACGGGACGGAATTCAGACGCCGAGCAGCTGGTGCAGCATGTCGGTGCGGGAGGGCAGTTCTTCCCGGGTCACGGTGGCAACAATGCGCCCATGCTCCAGCACCACATGGCGGTCGGCCAGCGGCGCAGCGAAACGGAAGTTCTGCTCGACCAGGATGATGGTGTAGCCACGCTGCTTGAGCAACTGGATCACCTCACCGAGCTTTTTCACGATGACCGGGGCCAGGCCTTCGGTAATTTCATCGAGCAACAGCAACCTGGCACCGGTGCGCAGGATCCGCGCCATCGCCAGCATCTGCTGCTCGCCACCCGACAGCCGGGTACCGGGGCTGGAGCGGCGCTCGTACAGATTGGGGAACATCGCGTAGATTTCATCCAGACTCAATCCACCATCCGCCACCCGGGGTGGCAGCAACAGATTTTCCTCGGCGGTCAAACCGGAAAAGATGCCGCGCTCCTCGGGACAATACCCCAGCCCCAGGCGGGCAATCCGGTGCGACGGCAATGCCAGCAGGTCATGCCCATTAAATGTGATCTGCCCCACCCGGCGCCCCACCAGGCCGAGAATGGCTTTCAGCGTGGTGGTGCGGCCACTGCCATTGCGCCCCAGCAGCGTCACCAGTTCACCGGCATGGATGTCCAGGTCAATGCCGTGCAGGATGTGCGATTCGCCGTAAAACGCCTGCAAGCCCGCGATGCGCAGCAGCGGTGTGGTACTGGCGCTCATGCCGCGACTCCAACGTAGGCTTCCAGCACCCGTGGATCCTGCGACACCACGCTGTAGGGGCCCTCGGCGAGGATGGCGCCCCGTTGCAACACGGTAATCACATTGCTGAGCGATTCGACCACCGACAGGTTGTGCTCCACCATCAGAATGGTGCGGCCCACCGAGACCTTGCGGATCAACTCGACCACCCGGCCGACATCCTCGTGCCCCATGCCTTGCGTGGGCTCGTCGAGCAGCATCAGTTCCGGCTCCAGCGCCAGCGTCGTGGCGATTTCCAGCGCCCGCTTGCGGCCATAGGGCAGCTCGATGGTGACCGTATCGATGTAGTCCCCCAAATCCACCGACTCCAGCAGTTCCACCGCGCGATCACGCAGCACATCGAGCCGCGACTGGGAGCTCCAGAAATGGAACGAGGTTCCTGTCTTACGCTGCAGCGCGACCCGCACGTTTTCCAGCACCGTCAGATGGGGGAATGTGGCCGAGATCTGGAACGAGCGGACAATGCCGCGGCGCGCAATTTGCGCCGGTTCCTCGCGGGTGATGTCGATTCCATTGAACCGGATGACCCCCGCCGTGGGCTGCAAAAACTTGGTCAGCAGATTGAAGACCGTAGTCTTGCCTGCGCCATTCGGGCCAATCAGCGCATGGATATGCCCCCGCTGCACCTGCAGGTCCACGCCCTGCACGGCGGCGAACCCCTTGAACTCCTTGGTCAGCCCCGTGGTCTGCAGGATGAAATCGTTCGACATCAGGCGCCCTCTTCAATCGATGGCCGAAGCCGATTGCATCTGCTCGCGCAGCACGAATTTCTGGATTTTTCCCGTGGCCGTTTTCGGCAACACACCGAAAATCACCGCCTTGGGAACCTTGAACCGGGCCAACTCAATCCGGCAATGCGCAAGAATCTCCTCCTCGGTCGCCTGCGCGCCTTCGCGCAACTCGACAAAGGCACACGGAACCTCCCCCCATTTGGGATCGGGCCGCGCAACCACGGCGGCCACCTGCACGGAAGGGTGCCGGTACAACACATCCTCCACTTCCACGCTGGAGATGTTCTCGCCGCCGGAAATGATCACATCCTTGCTGCGGTCCTTGATCTTGATGTAGCCATCCGGATGGGTGACAGCCAGATCGCCGGTGTGAAACCAGCCCCCCTGGAATGCCTCGGCGGTTGCCTCCGGATTCTTCAGATAGCCCTTCATCACGATATTGCCGCGAAAGAAAATCTCGCCCATGGTTTCACCGTCGGCCGGTACGGGCTTCAGCGTGTCCGGATCCAATACCGCCACCGCTTCCTGCAACGGGTAGGCCACGCCCTGACGGGCATTCAGCCGGGCCCGCTCCGCGATGGACAGGCCCGCCCAGGAGTCCTGCTGGGCGCAGACTGCCGCCGGGCCATACACCTCGGTCAGGCCATACACATGGGTGATGTCGATACCGATACGCTCGCAGCCCTCAATGATGGCCGCCGGCGGCGCCGCGCCCGCGATCAGCCCGGCGACACGGCGGCTCAGCCCCTCGCGCAGGCTGGCTGGTGCACTGACCAGCATGCCGTACACAATGGGTGCGCCACACATGTGGGTTACGTGGTGCGCCTGGATCAGCGGGAAGATCAATTGCGGATCCACCCGCCGCAAACACACACTGGTCCCCGCCTGCAAGGCCATGGTCCAGGGGAAACACCAGCCATTGCAGTGGAACATCGGCAGTGTCCACAGGTACACCGCGTGGCGCGGCATTTCCCAGGTCACGACGTTGGACACGGCATTCAGGTAGGCCCCCCGGTGGTGGGTGACCACACCCTTGGGGTTGCCGGTCGTTCCGGAGGTGTAATTCAGTGCGATCGCGTTCCATTCATCCGACGGCAGCTCCCAGGGGAAGGCCGGATCACCCTGGCGCAGGAACTCCTCGTACTCCAGTGGGCCAAGCCGCTCACCGCCAGAAAACAATGCATCGTCAACATCCACCACGAGCGGATGGGGGTTGCGCATCAATGCGAGCGCCTGCGCAATCGTGGGGGAGAACTCCCGGTCGGTCAGCAATACGCGGGCGCCCCCGTGATCAAGCATGAAGGCGATGGCCTGCGCGTCGAGCCGGGTATTGAGCGTGTTGAGCACAGCCCCCGTCATTGGCACGCCAAAATGCGCCTCGAACATGGCCGGTGTATTGGGCAGCATTGCTGCCACCGTGTCGCCCACACCCACGCCATGGCGCACCAAGGCACTCGCCAGCTGGCGGCACCGGCTGTAGGTCTGTGCCCAGGTATGGCGAACCTCTCCATGCACGACCGCCAGACGATCGGGGTATACCGCCGCCGCGCGTGCGAGAAAACTCAATGGCGACAGCGCAACATGGTTGGCGCTGTTGCGATCCAGCCCGACATCGTAGGGGTTGGCGCTCATCAGGGACGCTCTCCTCTTCATTCGTGACACCACGGGCGGCCCGGTCGGACGACCGGTGCCTGCAAGCGCGCACGCTGCATCCGCTGGGGGCAGTGTATCGATGGCCTACCCATCAACCATTGGTGCAAGCACTAGCTTGCTGTCGCTTGCGCGATGGCGGTGTCAGACCGAAATGGAGCGGGAATACCGCAATCCGTGCATCAGGCAAGGCCGGAACCGCCGAAAAGACGGCTCCAGCAGGCACCAGGCTGCGCACTCACCGCGAAGCAAGCACATGCTGCACCAGCTGCTGGGCATACAGGGGCAATGCATCGAAACTGCGGACACACAGGACGAGGTTGCGCGCGGCCCAGGCATCGGTGAGCGCAATACGCGCGATCTTCGCCGACCGGGCACAGCGAACCGCCACCGCCTTCGGAACAATGCCCACGCCAACCCCCAAGCCGACCATCCGGCACACCGATTCAAAACTCCGCAGGCGTATGCGGTAGTCCAGCCGCTTGCCCAGGCGGCGGGCGTGGTGCGCAATATGCTCCTGCAGCGCGCTGCCCTCCACCAGGCCCACGAACGCCGCATCGGCGATGTCCGCCAGGCTGAGCTTTTTCTGCTGGGCCAACGGATGGGTGCGGGGCACCACCACGGACAGCGGGTCGGGCCGGAAGGCATGGACCTCCAGCCCGTCGAGATCCACCGCATCGGACACCATGCCGATGTCACACACCGCATTGCGCACAGCATCAGCGATTTCGTAGCTGGACCGCTCCTCGATATCGACCGAAATTCCCGGATGGCTCGCCAGAAAGCTGCTCAGTGCCCGGGGCACATGCTCGCTCAGGGCAGAAGTGTTGCACAGCAGACGAACATGGCCGCGGAGCCCCGTGCCGTAGGCGCCCAGTTCCCCCCGCAGGCGCTCCATCTGCTGCAGCACCAGCCGGGCATGCTGCGCCAGCGTGCGGCCAGCCGGTGTCGGATGCACGCCGCGCCGGCCGCGCAGGAGCAAGGGAACACCCAGCATGCTTTCCATGCCGCGGATGCGTTCGCTTGCAGAAGCCAGTGTGAGGTGCGTGCCGTCCGCGCCGCCCGTGATCGTCCCCGCCTCCAGGACATTCAGGAACAGCCGCAGATCGGTCAAATCAAACCGCATGGGATGCCAACGTATCACATTCAGCCTCAGGCTGCACCTGAGGCCGGGTCCGCGCATTCCGCATTTCCCTTCCGGGCGCACACCACCAGAATGGGCCAGCAGCATCCCCTTCCCTTCACCACCATGGCGCTTATTCCAGCACTCCCTGGCCTCCCGGACATGGCCCTGCCCTGGCTGATCGCAGGCGTATTCGTTGCAGCCGGGGTCGTCAAAGGTGTGGTCGGGCTGGGGCTGCCCACCATTTCCATGGCCTTGCTCGCCTTGCTGATGCCGCCTGCGCAGGCCGCCGCCTTGCTGGTCGTGCCTTCGCTGGTCACGAATATCTGGCAAACCCGGCCCTGGGCCACATGGCGGCCCATGCTCCGGAGAATCGGCTACATGCAGTGTGGTGTCTGCCTGGGTACGCTGGGAGGTGCATGGCTGTTCGGCGCCCCGGACGGCGCCGGGGCCACCGTGGCGCTGGGTGTTGCGCTCATGGGGTACGCCGCCTGGGGGCTTGCTGGAGCCAGCATCTCGGTTCCTCCGGCAACCGAGTTCTGGCTGGGACCACTGGTGGGCGCCATCACCGGCCTGCTGACTGCAGCGACCGGCGTATTCGTGATTCCCGCCGTTCCTTATCTGCAGGCGCTGGGTTTGCGGCGCGATGCATTGGTACAGGCCATGGGCATTTCCTTCACGGTTTCCACCGTGGCACTGGCTGTCGGCCTGTCCTTCAATGCCAGCTTCTCACGGGCAACACTGGGAACATCGGCCCTGATGCTGCTGCCCGCGCTCGGCGGAATGTATATCGGGCAATTGCTGCGCCAGCGCCTGTCCCCCGCGCTTTTCCGGCAATGCTTTCTGGGCAGTCTGGCCGCGCTCGGCCTGTACATGGTGATGGGGGAAATTCTGGCGCGGTGAGGGCAGGAGGCTGCGCGCGGCCATCGCCGGTAAAAGCAGCAGGGGTGGCTTGTGTGCGGAACGGCTTTTCCGGTGATGGTGCGGCTGGCGGGGATCGAACCCACGACCCTTGGCTTCGGAGGCCAATACTCTATCCACTGAGCTACAGCCGCACGGGGAAAACAGCTTTACATTCTACTTGGATCGCCGGGCAGCCCGAAAGTCCGGCCCGCAGGCCGGCGGCGCGCGCCCTCGCGCACGGCCTGTGGCGCGGCATGGGCGTCTATAATCGCCGGCTGCCGACAATTCATACGCTACCCTGAGGACACCATGAGCGACAACGCCCACGACGAAGCCCACACCGGCCCCATCAAGACCCCCAAGCAGCTTGCCGTGGCGGTTTTTTTCTCTTTTGTGGTGCCGGTTTTCGGCATCATCGGACTGGTGTACTACGTCGCCGCAGACAGCAAGAAAGCGCCCGGCTTGAGCGAATCGGAAATGCAGAAGACCGTGGTCACGCGCATCGAGAAGGTGGGTGCCGTGGAAATCCGCGACGCCAACCGCCCGCTGAAAGCCGGTGAAGAAGTCTTCAAGGTGCAATGTGCCGCCTGTCACGTGGCGGGTGTGGCCGGCGCACCGAAGTTTGGTGACGCCGCAGCCTGGGGCCCACGCATCAAGAGCGGCTACGAAGCCCTGCTGAATGCGGCCCTGAAAGGCAAGGGCGCCATGGGCCCGCAGGGCGGTGGCGATTTTGACGATGTGGAAATTGGCCGCGCCGTGGTGCACATGGCCAATGCCGCTGGCGCCAAGTTCAGCGTGCCGGAACGGGCCCAACCCGCTGCCGAGGCTGCCGCCTCCAAATAAAGCGGCATACGCATAGCCAAAAGCCGGCCTTGTGCCGGCTTTTTTCATGTGTGCCCCGATTCAGGCACAAAAGTGCCCATGGCCAGCACGAGGTCTACAGACTATGCTATTTTATTTGTAGCGATCTGCTGCTGCGCAGGGCTTTTCACGAACCCAAAGCGCTGGGGCAGCCCGGCGCAGAGGACTTCCTCCGCCGTCCAGCGGCCCTGCTCCAGCGCATCAGCCACGACGGCCACGTCCAGCGTGTGAACCAGGCCCAGGCCCAACGGGGTGTCGAGGTAGACCCGGCCCACCTCGTCGACCAGGCATTGGCGGTAGGTGGCGGGTTGGCCGGTATGGCTGGTGATGGTGTGGTCACTGGCGAGGCGCCACACCCAGGGCGCCGCCTCCAGTTCCACAAACACCCGCTGCGGGCCGTTCTGGAAGTACCAGCAGCCCTGCGCGTCGGCCAGGTAGTTACGGCCAATGAACTCGACCAGCTTCTCGTGGCGCAGCAACGAGCCCTTGCTGTGCGCGGACCCGCCGGCAAACGGGCCTGCAGCCTGGGCGCGGTCATCGCGCATGTACCACTGGCCCCGGGCATCCAGGCCCAGCCAGCCGTAGCAATGCGGCACATGGGGCCATTTGGCCATGGCCTGGCGAACGATGTCATCCATGGGGAGCGGTCCGGTCGGGTTGGATGAGAGCGGCGCCTGCATTGCCCAGCCAGGCGCCAACGGCGTCGGGCATGGCGCGGACATGGGCGGGAGGCCGACCCTGCGGAAAGCCCACATGGCCGCCATGCGCCGGCTGCCACAGGGTGACGCAGGGGCCGGCCTGTGCCGCCGTGGGCAGGCAGTGGGCTGGCACAAAGGGGTCGTTGCGGGGATTGTCTACCAGCGCCGGGATGCGGATCGCTGGCAGGTGGGGCTTGGCCGATGCACGGGCCCAATAGTCTTCGGTATCGCGAAACCCGTGCAGCGGCGCAGTGAACACGTTGTCGAACGCGTACAGGTCGCGCGCGGCGAGCAGCGCCGCACGGTCGAACAGGCCGGGGTGCTGGGCCAGCTTGCGCAGGGCCTTGGGCTTCATGGTGCGCAGGAACATCGGTGTGTAGATCAGCCGATTGATCCCCCGGCCGATGGCCCAGCCGCCGGCAGCCAGATCAATGGGCGAACACACGGCCGCCACGGCAGAGGCCACGCTGCCGGCTGCGGCACCCAGCTCACCCGCCCAGCGCATGAGCGCATTGCCGCCGAGAGAGACACCCACGGCGAGCACCGGCCCGCCGCCCTGGCTGTCGCGCCCGGCGCGGAAGCGGCGGAGGATCCAGTCGATCTCGGTGAAGTCGCCGGAATGGTAGGCGCGGGGGGCCAGATTGAGCTCGCCGCTGCAGCCACGGAAGTGGGGGACCGCGAAATCCCAGCCACGCTCACGGGCATAGTCGGCAAAGGCCTCGGAATAGTGGCTGCGCGACGAGCCTTCCAGGCCATGGAACTGCACCAGCAGTGGCCGCCCCCGGCGAGGCCCGGCCCCTTCGGCAGGCAGCGCACCAGGCGCAGCGGGGTGCGTGGGCGCCATATCCACCAGCCAGTCGACATCGATGAAGTCGCCGTCGGGGGTAGGCCAGCGCTCGCGCCGATAGTGCGGTTCCGGCCCGAACACCCGCCGCGACAGCAGCGCGGGCCAGATGGTCTGCATCTGGCCGCCGGGCAGCCACAGCGGGGCGGTGTAGTCCACGTTCGCAGCCTCAGTGCAGCACGGCCGGCGCGTGGGCCATGTCCTGCATGTCGAGAGGGGTTCCCGGGCTGGCATGGTGGGCCACCATGCGCCAGCCCTGCGGGGTCTTGTGGTACACGTTGGTGGCCAGCACGCAGGCCTGCCGCGGCCCGGCTTCGGTCATGACCTCGATCCGCTCCAGCACGCTGTGCACCGCGCTCACCAGCGACTGCACCTTGTGCACCTGCTCGGGAACGGCGTGTACGCTGCCATTGGCAAACAGCGCCTCGAAGGAGGCACGGATCGCGGCCATGCCGACCAGCCGCCCGCCACCCGGATGCACGCAGATGACATCGTCTTCATCGGCCCAGCATTGCATCAGCTGCTCGATGTCGCCACGCTGCAGCGCCTCGTAAAACACGCCTTCGATCTCTTCACAGGCGCCGCCAAGCGTGGCGGCTTGCAGTTTGGCTTTGGTCATGGCAGCGGGAATCGGAGGAACACAGCCGGATTGTGCCGGGAATTGGCCGGATGCCACCCCATTGCAACCACAAGATACACAGCCTGCAGGACCAGATCACTACTATTTCAGTAGCAATAAATGCATATTGCACGCTGGCCACCAGCCTTTTTCGCTTGAAACAGCGCTTGTGGGAAGGCCGCTGACCCCCGCCAGCCCCTCCCGGACAGAAAATCCGGCAAGGGCACACGCTTGCGCTACGATCCGTCGTGGATGGGAAACCGGCGCAGCATCCCGGCACCCGGCCCCATCCACCGCACGTAGACCCTTGCCCACGCCCGATCCGATGCAACAGGCCGCGTCCCCCTTCCGCATCCTCCACCTGGAGGACTCCGAACCCGACCATGACCTGGTCGTGTTCGCGCTGCAGCGCGAGGGTTTCCCGGCCACGGTGACCTGGGTCGACAATTTCACCGATTTCGACGAGCAGCTGACGGCCGCGCGCTTCGATGCGGTGCTGGTTGACTTCAACCTGCCCGACTGCGACTCGCTGGATGCGCTGCGGATGGTGAAGGCCCGGCACCCCACAACGCCGATCATCATCGTGTCGGGCGCGATCGGCGAGACCGCAGCCATCAACGTGCTGCATGAAGGTGCCAGCGACTACGTGCTCAAGGACGGGCTGCACCGTTTGCGGCCGGCGTTGCAGCGGGCCATCGAAACCAAGCAGTACATGCTGGACAAGGAGCTGTCGGACGCCCGGCTGCGCGAGTCGCAGCAGCGCATCGCCGAACTGGCGCGCCACCTGCAGACCAGCATCGAGGCCGAACGCACCACCATAGCCCGCGAGATCCACGACGAGATCGGCAGCGTGCTCACGGCGCTGAAGTTCGACCTCTCCTGGATCAGCCGCCACGCCGGTGAGGAGGTGGTGGTCAACCGCGCACTGGCATCGCTGGAAACGATTGACCAGGCCATCCAGTCCACCCAGCGCATCATGCTGAACCTGCGCCCGGCGGTGCTCGACCAGGGGCTGGTGCACGCGATCGAATGGCTGGCCCGGGGTTTCGAGAAGCGCACCGGCATCAAGACCGTATTCCACACCACCCAGCCGCAGATCAGCCTGCCCGATGACGTGCAACAGGTTGCGTACCGCACGGCGCAGGAGGCGCTCAACAACGTGTTCAAACATGCCGATGCAACCGAAGTCACGCTGTACATGACCCCCGACACCGGCGTGCTCTCGCTGGAAATCAGCGACAACGGCAAGGGCCTGCAGGACGCGGATCTGGCCAAGCCCAAATCCTTCGGCATCCGTGGCCTGCACGAGCGCGCCCAGACCGTGGGAGGCTGGGTCGACGTGACCACCAGCAGCCAGGGCACGGCGGTGATTCTCTCGGTGCCGCTGCTCGCCAACGAGGCTTCCCAGGTATCGGCTGGAGGTGCGGCATGATCCGGGTCGTGTTGTGCGACGACCATGCGCTGGTGCGGCGGGGCATCCGCGACACCATCAGCGAAGCCGTCGACCTGCAGGTGGTGGGCGAAGCGGGTGAATACACCGAATTGCGCGAAGTGCTGCGCACCACGCCGTGCGACGTGCTGGTGCTGGACATCAACATGCCGGGCCGCGACGGCCTGGATGTGCTGACGACCCTCAAGGCCGAGGGCTCGCCGGTGAAGGTGCTGATCGTCTCCATGTACCCGGAAGACCAGTACGCAATCCGCAGCCTGCGGGCGGGTGCTTCCGGTTACCTCAACAAGGCCGGCGATCCGCTGGTGTTGATCAACGCGGTGCGCACCGTGGCCCTGGGCCGCAAGTACGTGACCCCCGACATTGCGCAGATGCTGGTGGACAGCCTCACCAACGAGCCGCCGGAAGCCCCGCACAACACGCTGTCGGACCGCGAAATGCAGACATTGCTGAAAATCGCATCGGGCAAGCGGCTGTCGGACATCGCCGAAGAGCTGATGCTGAGCCCCAAGACGGTCAGCGTCTACCGCGCCCGGGTGCTGGAGAAGCTCAAGCTCTCCAACAATGCCGAGCTGACGGTCTACGCGATCCGCAGCGGCCTCGTCTAGCCGGCATCGGCCCGCGCGCGCGGCCGGGGCCTTCGGCAGGCCCCAATCCTGTCTCCCTCACCGCAGCCAAAACACCCCGAAAACGGGGTCGCTAGCATGTTTTATCCATGCACCATGCGGGTGAAATGTCGAAAAGTACCGGAACGAATCAGGCATTCGTTTTTTCCGGTATTTTTTGTGTAGGTATCGGGCCGACGGTCTGTAACAAGCCGCAGGACAACGGAAACATCCTGCTGCCAACTCAAGGCAGCCCCCTTGCGCCGCACAATTCTTTCCATGGCAAACACATTTCGTAACGAGAGTGTTTGCCGAAAAAGCGCCAGATAAACCCGTATTTCCGAACAGGAGCCACCCATGCAAGCCGACGACCAGATCCTCGAAGACATCCGCGAAACCAACATGTCCTACCTGGTCCTCGCGCAGCGCCTGATCCGGGAAGACAAGGTGAACGCCCTGTTCCGTCTGGGCATCGCCGAGGAAACCGCCAACATCATCGTGGGCCTGTCGCCTGCCCAGCTGATGAAGGTTGCAGCAGTCAACACGCTGCTGTGCCGTTTCCGCATGGACGACAGCATGGTGTGGAACCTGTTGACGCAGCAGAACCTGGGCAAGACGTCCAACAGCCAGACCGCCCGGCTGCACGCCAACATCCTGATGGCCGGCAATTTTCGCGAAGCCGTGTAAATCGCCCACCCTTTCCGAACCCACCAGAATCCACCGGAGCGCCCCATGATTGCCAAAAGCATCCTCAATGAAACCCGCCAGATCGAACGCGCCGTCACCCTGATCCAGCTCGGCGCGCGCCTGCAGGTTCTGGAAACCGAAACCAGCCTGTCGTACGAGCGCCTGCTGCGCCTGTACAAGGAAGTGTCGGGGCGCTCCCCATCGAAAGGCCAACTGCCGTTCTCGACCGACTGGTTCCTGACCTGGCAGCCCAACATCCACGCCTCGCTGTTCCTCAACATCCACGAGTACATCTCGAAAACCAGCGCCATCGAGGAAATCGATTCGGTGATCAAGGCCTACACCCTGTATACCGAACAGATGAAGGCCTGCGACGTGGAGCCGCTGCTGTCGATCACCCGCGCCTGGCGCCTGATGAAGTTCGTCGACAACGGCATGTTGACCATGACGCGCTGCAAGCACTGCGGCGGCCTGTTCGTCAGCGAACCCTACGAGAACGCCAAGCACTACGTATGCGGCCTGTGCAATCCGCCGGCACGCGCAGGCAAGGGCCAGTCCTTCGGCTCCATCCACCTGCACTAGGCCCACCATCGGGGCGCTCCGCGTGTTCGCGCCTGCCCCCCGCATTCTTGCGCCACTCCCGGCAGAGCCCGCTGTGCCCGGTCGGCTGGTGGGTGCGCCCGCATATGCCCGCAATGGGCAGACCATGGCAGCTGCCAGCGCCGGTACCGTGGAAGATGGCCCAGCGGTCCTGCGCCTGGCGGCAAATACCTGCGGTCGTGATTTTGTGATCGGCGATATCCACGGATGCATGGACGCCATCATCGACACCATGAGCGCGGTGCGATTCGACATGCTGCGCGACCGGCTGTTTGCCTGCGGCGACCTGGTAGATCGCGGCGAAGACAACGAAGATGTTGCGGCGCTGATCGACGAGCCCTGGTTTTTCTCGGTCCGGGGAAACCATGACCAGGCCGCCATCGATCTCTACCGGAGCATGCAGGGCAGCACGGAGCCCCCTCAAGGCCAGCCCCAGATTGCCCCCCACGCAGACAACCAATGGTTACGGGAACTGATTGCCGGGAGACCCGGTCAGGCGCACGGCGTGGTGGCCCGCCTGGCCCGGCTGCCGCTGGCCATCTCCATCATGGGCCGGCATGTCCACACCGGAATCGTGCACGCCGATATGCCGCGCCAATTCTCATGGCATGCGGGATTGCGCAGCCTGGCCTGCCGCGATCCCAAGTGGGCCAGCTACGTGATGTGGGCGCGCCCTGCGTTCGAGCAGAGCGGGGAGGTGTCCGCTGTTGCCGGTGTGGACCGGATCTACGTGGGCCATACCCCGCTGGTGCGGCCACGCCAGCTGGGCAACGTCTGGTATATCGACGGCGGTGGCGTCTACAAGGCCACCCGGGAACGCTACAGCCAGAGCCGGGCGCACTACATGGGCGCTTGGAATCTCGTGCGGCTGGACACCCCTGCCGACACATTGCTGTCCCCTCCGCAGGAATACGGGCTGTTGCGGGTATATGGCGCCGAAGTCTGATACCCGGGCAAACCAACTTGCCCATGAAAAAAGCCGCCATGCTTGCGCATTGGCGGCTTGTTACGCAGCAGGGCTGCGAAAAATCAGCGGTAACGGAACTCGACGCGGCGGTTCAGGGCATAGCCCTTTTCCGACAGTTCGGTGGAAGCAGGCTTCTCAGCACCCAGGCTGACCGCTTCCAGCTGGGCATCCGACACGCCCAGCAGCACCAGCGACTTGCGAACCGCTTCGGCACGCTTCTGGCCCAGTGCCAAGTTGTATTCACGGCCACCGCGTTGGTCGGTGTGACCTTCCAGCAGAACCTTGCGGTCGCGGTTGGCGATCAGGAACTTGCTGTGGGCCTGCACCACGCTCTGGAATTCAGGCTTCACATCGAATTTGTCGTAGTCGAAATACACCACGGTCGGCACGCCGGGAGGGCCTTGGCCATCGGTCGGCACAACGGCAGTCACGGCAGCAGGACGGGAAGTAGCGATGGCCTGCGAGCCAGCACCGCCCGCGCCGGAACCATCACCGCCGCTACCACTCCCACCACCCGCGCTGGGAGCGCGGTTTCCATAGTAATAAATGGAGGTTTCATCACCCTTGGAAGGGGTAGACGTGCAGCCGGAAAGCAGCAGCACCAGTACGCTCAACGCGGTAATAAGAAATTTCATTTCAGACCATCCTCAGGTTTCGAAAAAGTATTGGCTGCAAACGCCCTGTATACAAAAGTATACGCGCCGGCAGGTAATTTTTAGCGCATTTTGTGGAATTGCACCGCAATTTCTGCATTTATAGAAGCCCATTTTATTCTGAATCTTTCGTGCGGATGTCGCGCGAACCAAACAAGCGATGGCATTTAGTCCTCCAATACACCGAGCAGGCACCACAAGCCGATAAATGGCGGCAATTTCCGCGTTTCTTTGGCGAAACGGGTTGTAGTACCAATGTCAGACTTCCTGCACATGCCGCGCAACTGCAAGCGCTCTCCCAGGCACTCCCGTTCGGCCATTCCGGCACCGCGCAAGCGGTCTTGACTATCCGAATACCCATCCACGGCAGGTGTTGCGTGGATGAAACGGAGGTACGCCATACCGAGCGCAGCCGCGTGGCAGACATGAACAGGAACCCGTCCGTGCACGCTTTTTCGTCCGTCCGCCGTCCACACCAGACCAGCACCGCTGATGGATGCCCTGTGGATGCGTGCGGGCAACGCGGCACGGGCCCATCCTGGTACTTTTTCACTCCTGGGAGGTGAGACATGTCTATCACCAAGGCCCAGGTTGAGCACAATGCGATGATTCGGCTGTACAGTCCACTGGTCCGGCGGGTGGCCCATCGCATGATCGTCAAGCTGCCGCCGAGCGTGGAAATCGACGACCTGATTCAGGTGGGCATGATGGGTTTGTCCGAAGCCATCAACCGCTTTGACGAAACGCAGGGCGCCCAATTCGAAACATTCGCAACGCAGCGTATCCGTGGGGCGATGCTCGACGAATTGCGGGGCATCGACTGGATCTCCCGCGTATCACGGCGCTCCCAGAAAGAAATTGACCGCATGATCCACCGGCTTGAGCAACGGCTGGGGCGGCAACCTTCCGACTCCGAAGTGGCACATGCCATGGATCTCAGCTTGCCGCAGTACCACGCGCTGCGGGCCAAGGTTCACAGTGTGCAGCTGGTTTACCTGGAAGACCTGGGCACATCCGGCGACGGCGCCGATGATTTTCTGGACCGGCATCTGGGCGACGCAGCGGCCGACCCGATGCGCCTGCTCGGCGACCGACGCAAGCGGAGCGCACTGGCTGCGGCCATCCAGATCCTGCCCAAACGCGAGCAGTATGTGATGAGCCTGTACTACGAGCACGACATGAAGCTCAAGGAAATTGCGGCCGTACTCGGTGTCACCGAGTCCCGCATTTGCCAGCTGCATGGCCAATCCATCGCACGCCTGCGCCATAACCTGCAAGCCCACTAGGAATACGCGCACGACCTCTGATACAGGAGAGCGTACAAAACAAAAGGCCCGGCTGAATCAACAGGCAGGCCTTCTGCGGAGAGCGGTGAAGCTCTATTTCTTTTGCCGGTATTTCCGCAATGCGGCAATCTGGGCAGCCATGACAGCGAGTTCCGACTGCGCCTTGGCGAGGTCCAGATCGCTCTTGGCGTTCTTCAAGGCCTCTTCCGCTGCCAGCTTGGCAGCGTTGGCTTTCTCGTCGTCGAGGTCTTTGCCGCGAATGGCCGTATCCGACAGCACGGTAACCTGGTTTGGCTGAACCTCCAGGATGCCACCGGCCACGAACACGAATTCTTCGCTGCCATCCGCTTTTTCGATGCGCACCGAACCGGGGCGGATACGCGTGATCAGCGGCGTATGGCGTGGGTAGATGCCAAGTTCACCTGCTTCACCGGGCAAAGCCACGAACCGGGCTTCACCCGAGAAGATCGACTCCTCGGCGCTGACAACATCGACGTGGATGGTGTTCATGGCTTAGACCTTCTTGGCCTTCTCGAACGCTTCGTCGATCGTACCGACCATGTAGAACGCCTGCTCGGGCAAGTGATCGCACTCGCCGTTGGCAATCATCTTGAAGCCACGGATGGTTTCCGACAGCGGCACGTACTTGCCGGGCGAGCCGGTGAACACTTCGGCCACGTGGAAAGGCTGCGACAGGAAACGCTGGATCTTCCGGGCGCGGGCCACAGCCAGCTTGTCTTCCGGAGCCAGTTCGTCCATGCCCAGAATCGCGATGATGTCGCGCAGTTCCTTGTAGCGCTGCAGCGTGCCCTGCACGGCGCGGGCCACGGAGTAATGCTCTTCACCAACGACCAGCGGGTCCAGCTGGCGGCTGGTGGAGTCCAGCGGGTCCACAGCGGGATAGATACCCAGCGCAGCGATGTCACGCGACAGCACCACGGTGGAATCCAAGTGGGCGAAGGTGGTGGCGGGCGACGGATCGGTCAAGTCATCGGCAGGCACGTACACGGCCTGGATGGAGGTGATCGAACCGACCTTGGTGGAGGTGATGCGCTCTTGCAGGCGGCCCATTTCTTCGGCCAGCGTCGGCTGGTAGCCCACGGCGGAAGGCATACGGCCCAGCAGAGCGGACACTTCGGTACCGGCCAGCGTGTAGCGGTAGATGTTGTCCACGAAGAACAGCACGTCACGGCCTTCGTCGCGGAACGACTCGGCGATGGTCAGACCGGTCAGCGCCACGCGCAGACGGTTGCCCGGGGGTTCATTCATCTGGCCGTACACCATGGCCACTTTGGATTCGGGCAGGTTGTCGAGCTTCACCACGCCGGAGTCGGCCATTTCATGGTAGAAGTCGTTGCCTTCACGGGTACGCTCACCCACACCGGCGAACACGGACAGACCCGAGTGCGCCTTGGCGATGTTGTTGATGAGCTCCATCATGTTCACGGTCTTGCCCACACCGGCACCACCGAACAGACCCACCTTGCCGCCCTTGGCGAACGGACACACCAGGTCAATCACCTTGATGCCGGTTTCCAGCAGTTCTTGCGACGGGCTCAGCTCGTCGTAAGCGGGAGCCTTGCGGTGAATCGCGGCGCTCAGGTCGGCCGAGACCGGACCGCGCTCGTCGATCGGGTTGCCCAGCACGTCCATGATGCGGCCCAGCGTGGCCTTGCCTACAGGCACGGTGATGGGGTTATTGGTGTTGTACACCATGTTGCCGCGGCGCAGGCCGTCGGACGAACCGAGCGCAATGGTACGCACGATGCCATCGCCGAGCTGCTGCTGCACTTCGAGGGTCAGCGCCGAACCGTCCATCTTCAGCGCGTCGTACACGCGCGGCATCTGGTCGCGGGGGAATTCGACGTCCACCACGGCGCCGATACATTGAACAATCTTGCCTTGCACTTGAGCCATTTGTTGCTCCAATTAAATTAAACCGCCGCGGCGCCTGCCACGATTTCCGAAAGTTCTTTCGTGATCGCTGCCTGACGCGTTTTGTTGTAGACCAGCTTCAGCTCGCCAATGACGCTGCCGGCATTGTCGGTAGCGGCTTTCATTGCCACCATCCGGGCCGACTGCTCGGACGCCATGTTTTCGGCCACCGCCTGGTACACCAGGGCCTCGACATAGCGCACCAGCAATTCGTCAATGACGGCCTGGGCGTCGGGCTCGTAGATGTAGTCCCAGCCATGCTGGTTGCCACCGGCCTGCGCTTCGGCTTCCAGCTTGGCCGCCGACAGGGGCAGCAGTTGCTCCACCACCGGCTCCTGCTTCATCGTATTGATGAAACGGGTGTAGCTGAGATAGACCGCGTTGATCTCGCCCTTGGCATAGGCATCCAGCAGCACCTTGACGGGGCCGATGAGCTTGTCCAGATGGGGCGTGTCACCAAGCTGCGTCACATGCGAAACCACCTTGGCGCCCACACGGTTCAGGAAACCGAGCCCCTTGTTGCCAATGGCCACGGCCTGCGCCGACACACCTTCGTTCTGCAGATCGCGCAACTTGTTGGTCACTGCACGCAACACGTTGGTGTTCATGCCGCCGCACAGACCCTTGTCGGTGGTCACCACGATGAAGCCCGCCGACTTGGCGTCGTTGGTCTTCATGAAAGCGTGCGTGTACTCCGGATTGGCCTTGCCGAGGTTGGCCGCAATGTTGCGGATCTTGTCGCTGTAGGGGCGGGCGGCACGCATCCGTTCCTGCGCCTTGCGCATCTTGGACGCGGCCACCATTTCCATGGCCTTGGTGATCTTCTTGGTGTTCTCCACCGATTTGATCTTGCCGCGTATTTCCTTGCCTGCTGCCATAACGGGCTCCTGCTCGGAAATTAGGCGAAAGACTTCTTGAACGCGCCGATGGCAGCGGTCAATTCGGCTTCGGCATCCTTGTCCATCGCTTTGTCTTTTTCCAGCTTGGCCAGCAGTGCAGCGTGTTTGTCCTTCAGGTAGGCATGCAGACCGTGCTCGAACGGCAACACCTTCTTCACATCCACGTCGTCCATGAAGCCCTTGTTCACGGCGAACAGCGTCGACGCCATCAGCGCGATGGACAGCGGGCTGTATTGGGCCTGCTTCAGCAGTTCGGTCACGCGGGCACCGCGGTCGAGCTGCTTGCGGGTGGCTTCGTCCAGGTCGGAAGCGAACTGCGCGAACGCAGCCAGTTCACGGTACTGGGCCAGATCGGTACGGATACCACCGGACAGGCTCTTGATCAGCTTGGTCTGGGCTGCGCCACCGACGCGCGACACCGAGATACCGGCGTTGATGGCGGGGCGGATACCGGCGTTGAACAGGCTGGTTTCCAGGAAGATCTGGCCGTCGGTGATCGAGATCACGTTGGTCGGCACGAAAGCGGACACGTCGCCGGCCTGCGTTTCGATGATGGGCAGCGCGGTCAGCGAGCCGGTCTTGCCCTTGACTTCACCCTTGGTGAAAGCTTCGACGTAGTCGGCGTTGACGCGGGCGGCACGCTCCAGCAGACGGCTGTGGAGATAGAACACGTCGCCGGGGTAGGCTTCGCGGCCTGGCGGGCGGCGCAACAGCAGCGAAACCTGGCGGTAAGCCACAGCCTGCTTGGACAAATCGTCATACACGATCAGCGCGTCTTCGCCACGGTCGCGGAAGTATTCGCCCATGGTGCAGCCGGAGTAGGCCGAAACGAACTGCATGGCAGCCGATTCAGAAGCGGAAGCGGCCACGACGATGGTGTATTCCATCGCGCCGGCTTGTTCCAGCGCGCGCACCACGTTCTTGATCGACGAAGCCTTCTGGCCGATCGCAACGTACACGCAGGTCATGTTCTGACCCTTCTGGTTGATGATCGCGTCAATCGCCACGGCGGTCTTGCCGGTCTGGCGGTCACCGATGATCAGCTCGCGCTGGCCACGGCCGACGGGCACCATCGAGTCAATCGACTTCAGGCCGGTCTGCACCGGCTGGTCCACCGACTTACGGGCAATCACACCCGGAGCCACCTTTTCGATCACGTCGGTCTGCTTGGCGTTGATCGGACCCTTGCCGTCGATCGGCTGGCCCAGTGCATTGACCACGCGGCCAATCAGCTCAGGTCCGACCGGCACTTCCAGAATACGGCCGGTGCATTTGACCGTGTCGCCTTCGGAGATGTGCTCGTATTCACCCAAGATCACCGAACCCACGGAGTCGCGCTCGAGGTTCAGCGCCAGACCGAAGGTGGGTTGACCATCTTTGGTGGGCGGGAATTCCAGCATTTCGCCCTGCATCACATCGGACAGGCCGTGGACGCGCACGATACCGTCAGTCACCGAGACCACGGTGCCCTGATTGCGAATGTCGGTGCTGGCGGACAGCCCCTCAATCCGGCTCTTGATCAGTTCAGAAATTTCTGCGGGATTGAGTTGCATGACTCTTTCCTTCTTTCTTTAAATTACCAACAGACCCACACCACCCTCAGGCGGTCAGGGCCACTTTCATGTGTTCAAGACGGGCTTTGACGGACGTGTCGAGCACCTCATCGCCAACCACCACGCGAATGCCGCCGATCAATGCGGGCTCCAGCGCCACTGCCACATTGAGCTTGCGCCCAAAGCGCTTTTCCAGCGTTTGCGCCACATCGGCCAGCGCAGCCCCGTCGATCGGGTAGGCACTGTAGACGATGGCATCCGACGAACCACTCTGGGTGTTCTTCAGCGCGCGAAACTGGGTAGCGATCTCGGGAAGAGCCACGAGACGGCCATTGTCGATCACCGTGCGCAGGAAATTCTTGGCGTGCTCGGTCAGCGACAGACCCGAAGCACCGACGATGACGTCGAATACCTGGGCACTGCTCACCTTGGGGCTGTCGGCAAACTGCTGCAACTGCGGATCGGCAGCCAAGGCAGCCAATTGATCGAGCCATGCCGCAGCACCCGACAGGTCGGACTTGGCAGACTGGAACAAGGCTTCGGCGTAAGGGCGGGCGATGGTGGCGATTTCGGCCATGGTCTACCTTTACAGCTCGGTCTTCAGGCGGCCCAGCAAATCGGCGTGCACCGAGGCATTGACCTCTTTGCGCAGGATTTGTTCGGCACCCTTGACAGCCAGCGCA
>DASWYJ010000061.1:0-9182 GCA_036405035.1 Burkholderiaceae bacterium | reverse complement strand
CCCACCAGATGGTTGTCTGCCGCCAGATCGTGCAGGATCGCCCCGACCTGAACGAGCACCTGGTCGCCCCACTCGTGGCCCCGGGTATCGTTGATGGTCTTGAATCCGTCGAGATCCATGAACAGCATGCCCAGGTGGTGGTTGTCGAGAGGTCGCAGAGTGGCTTGCCGGTGCTCGACCTGCTCCCGGAAGTAGGCGCGGCCAGGCAATCCGGTCAGGGCGTCGCAGCGGGCGTGGCCCAGTGCGAGTTGTGCCGCAAAGCGTTCCTGTTCCGAGAGTTGCAGTTCAGCGCGGATGGCCCGGGTATTCAGGTCCATGTCGATCAGGGAGCGCGCCATGTCATCGAGCTCCCGAATCCGCACCGGATGAAGCGTGACCGCGTGCCCAGCCTTGATGGAGGCAACGGCATGGAGCAATTCCTGGCTCCACCGTGCCAGTGCGCGGCCTTTCAGCGCGGCTGCGCAGGCTCCGGCCACAAGACCTGTCAGCGCCAGGGCTATCAGCCAGGCCAGAGAGCGGTGCAAGGGCGCATCAATGATCTCTTCGGGCACGCCCACCACGACCTTCCATCTGTGCGAAGGGACCGGCGCCACATACACCACGGCGGGTTTGCCTTCCTTGGTCTGGGCATATGTGCGGCCATGGCTAGTGTCTGCCATCGCCTCCCGCAGTGACGGAGTAACTTCGGTACCTACGTAGATTTCAGGGGACTGGTTGCGGGCCGTGATGCGGCCGCTTTTGTCGACGATGGCGGCCGGCCAGTGCTGAGGCAGGTTCTGCTCATGCAGCAATTCATTGAGCGAGTCTGCTGTCAGTACCAGAAAGAGGCAATACACCAGCCGCCAATCCTGATATACCGGTATGCCCAGTGCCACCACAGGCTTCCCGGATACCGGGCCCACGAAATAGCCCGATACCGTGGGGACACCATTGGCGAATACGCCTTTTGACATTTCGGTGTTGGGTGATGGGGGAAGCACCGTGCCATAGGGCCGTGAGGTGAGAAAAACCATCCGGCGATCCTGATCCAGCAGGCCGACCCCGGTAACCCCCGGCATTTGCTTGGCCGCGCGCTGTGCATGGCGGTACAGCGCCGGCAGGTCGTTGGTCAGCGCCGCATCCGAGACCGCCAGTGACTGCAGCAGCCCGATGCCGGTTTCAATGCGCTCGTGCACCGCGTGTGCGGCGGTTTCGCTGCGTTGCGCCAGCTCGCGGTGGATGGAATCCTTGCGGGTGGTGTGCACTTCCCATGCGAGGTACGCCGACAGGGCCCACAGCGGTGCCAGCATGATCAGGCCCCATCCCAGCACCCATGCTGCCATGCCGCGGCGGCGTTGGGCGCGTCGATTTCTCGGTCCGGTAAAGGGGCCGGTGGACTTGGACGGCGGCGTGGCGCAATGCAGGGTGTTCATGGTGGGCCTTGGCAGGGGCGCAACCCCTTCCTGCGTTGGCGTGTGGACTAGTGTCCGGCAACGCCTTGGCGTGCAATGGCGGATAAAGGGTGGAAAACCCGTCCAAAACTGCCCCAGGAGTCATGGCGGCGGGGTATTTGACCCGGTCGCATCTTTGTGCTTCAATCTACCTAACAAATGTTAGGTAGATTCATTCATGATTGCCACCACCGCCCTGCACGAGAAATTTCCCTACTTCGCGCCCGAGCACGAGATGCTGCGGCAGACCGTTCGCCGGTTTGTTGATGAACAGGTATTGCCGCATGGCGATGCATGGGAGGAGGCGGGCCAGGTTCCGCGCGCCGTGCTGCGCGAGATGGGTGGGCTCGGATTGCTGGGCATCCGTTTCGACGCGGAGTACGGTGGCAGCGAACTCGACACGCTTTCCACGGTGGTCTATGCCGAAGAGCTGGGGCGCTCCACCTACGGTGGTTTCGCCATCACCGCGCTGGTCCATACCGACATGGCTGCCCCCCACCTGCACCATGCCGGCAATGCCGAACAGAAAAAACGCCTGATGCCCGATATCGTGTCAGGCAAACGCATTGCGGCCGTGGCCATGACCGAGCCCGATGCCGGCTCCGACCTGGCGTCCATGCGCACCACCGCCCGCCGCGACGGCGACCACTGGGTGCTCAATGGCGCCAAGATGTTCATCACCAACGGCGTACACGGGGATATCTTCTTTGTGGCCGCCAAGACCGGTGAGGCGGGGCGCAACCACCAGATATCGATGTTCATCGTGGAAAAAGGAACACCGGGTTTCAGTGTGGCGCGACCGCTCAGGAAGCATGGCTGGCTGTCCAGCGACACGGCCGAGCTGGTGTTCGACAACTGCCGCATTCCGGTGGACAACCTGCTCGGGGAGGAGCACCGGGGCTTCTATGCGCTGGTCAAGAATCTGCAGAATGAGCGCATCGTGCTGGCCGCCCAGGCCATGGGCGAAGCCTCCCGGGCCATTGAGCTGACGATGGACTGGGTCACCCAGCGCAAGGCCTTTGGCGCCACGCTGTGGGCCAAGCAAAGTGTTCGCCACCGGCTTGCGATGCTCAGTGCCCGGGTGGAGGCCGCCAGGGCGCTCATCTACAACACCGCGTGGCGGGATGCACAGAAGCATGTGGTGGTGGCCGAGGCCTCGATGCTGAAGGCGCTGTGTGGCGAACTGGTCAATGAGGTGATGTACGACTGCGTGCAGTTCCACGGTGGCATGGGCTATGTGCGCGAAACGGCCATCGAGCGCATGAGCCGCGATGCCCGTGTCCAGTCCATCGGCGGCGGTGCCACCGAAGTGATGCTGGATGAAATCGCCAAACGCATGCGCTGAATCACGGAGCAACGACCACCATGGGAGCCACCACCAAGGCGACATCCGGCGAGACCTCCGGCACCGACTCTCGTCAGGCCATCCTGGAGACTGCCGCCCGGCTGTTTCGCCACCAGGGGTATGCCACCACCACCTTGCGGGCCATTGCCGGCGAGTGTGGCATGAAGGCGGGCAGCATTTACTACCATTTCGCCTCGAAAGACGAGATCGTCAGTGCGGTGCTCGACATCGGCGTGCAGCGGGTGTTTGATGCAGTGCGGACCGCCGTCGAGGCCCTGCCGGCCGATGCCGGTCTGGCCAGCACGCTGCAATGCGCGATCGAGGCGCACTTCAAGGCGCTGCTCCATGCGCACGATTTCACGTCGGCCAACTTCCGCATTCTGGGTCAGGTGCCCGAGCATGTGCGCGCCTCGCACCGCGCACTGCGCCGCCGTTATGAACGCTACTGGCGCGATATGCTCCTGCGCCTGCAGCAGCGCGGTGAAATCCGCCCTGGCCCTGATCTGCGCCGGACAGTGTTCTACCTCTTTGGGGCCATGAACTGGGCTGCCGAGTGGTACGACGCCAGCAAATCCAGCCTGTCCATCATTGCGGGTGAACTGGCGGGCCTGGTGGCCCATGGCCTGCACCCCCAACCCGGCGCCGCCACGCCACTCCCGCAGGGCAAAGCGCCATGACACCGGTCTCGAAAATCAATACCCGCAGCGAGGCCTATGCGCGCAACGCGGCCCAGTACGGCACCCTGCTCGCCACGCTGCGCGAGCGCATGGCCTGGGCCGTGCGCGGTGGCGGTGACAAGTTGATGGCGCGCCATATCGCGCGCGGCAAGCTGCCGGTGCGCGAGCGCATCGATCTGCTGCTGGATGTGGGGTCCCCCTTCCTGGAGATATCCCCGCTGGCCGGCTGGGGCCTGTACAACAACGAAGTGCCCTCGGCAGGTGCGGTGGCCGGTATTGGCGTGGTCGAAGGCCAGCACTGCATGGTGATCGCCAACGACGCCACGGTGAAAGGCGGCAGCTTCTTCAAGGAAACGGTGCGCAAGCATGTGCGGGCGCAGGAGATTGCGCTGCAAAATCGCCTGCCCTGCCTTTACCTGGTGGATTGTGGTGGTGCCTACCTGCTGCAGCAGGACGAGGTGTTTCCCGACTGGGGCCACTTCGGCACGACCTTCTACAACCAGTGCCGGATGAGCGCCGAGGGCCTGCCGCAGCTTTCCGCCGTGTTCGGCGGCTGCACAGCCGGCGGTGCCTACATTCCTGCGCTGTCCGATGAGGCCATCATTGTGGAGGGCACCGGCCGCATCCACCTGGGCGGCCCCCCCATCGTCAAGGCAGCAATCAACGAAGTGGTCGACGGCGAGATCCTGGGCGGCGCTGGCATGCACACCCGCGTGTCGGGCGTGACCGACTACCTGGCCGCCGATGAACGCCAGGCGCTGGCCAAGCTGCGCCAGATCGTGCGCCACCTCAACCTGCCGCGCGCAAACGCCGGCCCGGCGCGCGAGGTGCTGTCGCCACGCTTCAGCGCCGACGAGATTCCGGGCATTGTGGGCGCCGACCTGAAGCAGCCCTACGACGTGCGCGAGCTGCTGCTCCGCATGGTGGACGACAGCGAACTGCAGGAGTTCAAGCCCGATTACGGCGCCACGCTGGTCTGTGCCATGGCCCACCTCCACGGGCATCCGGTGGGCATCCTGGCCAACAACGGCGTGCTGTTCTCCGAATCGTCGGTCAAGGGGGCGCACTTCATCGAGCTGTGCAACCAGCGCAGCATTCCGCTGCTGTTCCTGCAGAACATCCCCGGTTTCATGGTCGGGACCGAGGCCGAGCGCGGTGGCATTGCCAAACATTCGGCCAAGCTGGTCTACGCCATGGCCACCGCACGGGTGCCCCGCCTCACGGTGCTGATCGGCGGCTCCTACGGCGCCGGCAACTACGGCATGTGTGGCCGTGGTTTTGCGCCCAGCTTTCTGTTCGCCTGGCCCAACTCGCGCATCGCCACCATGAGTCCCGAGGTCGCCACCACGGTGCTGACCGAGTTGCGCAAGGGCTCGCTGAAAGGCGGGAGCGCCGACGACGAGCTGGCCACGCTGGCCCGCGAGACCACCGAGCAATTCACCCGCCAGAGCGATCCCTACTACGCCACTGCCCGGCTGTGGGACGACGGCATCATCGAGCCAGCACAGACCCGCGACGTGCTGGGCCTGTGCCTGCAGCTGCTGGCGCAGGGTACCCCCCGGGCGACCGGCCCCTCTCCCGTTTTCCGGATGTGATGCGATGTTCAAGCGAATCCTGATCGCCAACCGTGGCGAAATCGCCTGCCGCATCATGCGCACCTGCCGGCGGCTGGGCATCGAGACGGTGGCCGTGTATTCCGAAGCCGACGCGGCTGCCCGCCATGTGGTCGAAGCCGATTTTGCCGTGGCCATTGGCAAGGCCAGCGCCCGTGAATCGTATTTGCGGACGGACCGCATCATCGCCGCCGCCATTTCCAGTGGTGCGCAGGCCATCCACCCCGGCTACGGCTTCCTTTCGGAAAAACTGGAACTGATCGATGCCTGTGCGGCACACGGCATCCGGTTCGTGGGCCCCAACCGGCGCGCCATCGCGTCGATGGGCTCCAAGATCGACAGCAAGCGCATGGCGCGTGCGGCCGGCGTGGCCTGTGTTCCCGGCTATGACGAAGATGACCAGGACCCGGCGCGGCTGCTCGCCGAAGCCCGGAAAATCGGCTTTCCGCTGCTGATCAAGGCCAGCGCAGGCGGTGGCGGCAAGGGCATGCGCCGCGTCAACGCGGCTGACGAATTTGGCGCCATGCTGGTGCTGGCGCGCAAGGAGGCGCTGGCCTCCTTCGGTGACGAGCGGGTGCTGCTGGAAAAATACATCGTCAATCCGCGCCACCTGGAGGTGCAGATCGTTGGCGACAGCCATGGGGGGCTGGTGCATGTGTTCGAGCGCGAATGCTCGGTCCAGCGGCGTTTCCAGAAAGTGGTCGAGGAGGCCCCGGCCAACCACCTGCCCGCCGGCGTGGCCGGTGCGCTGTACGCAGCGGCGCTGCGCATGGGCCGCACCATGGACTACGACAACGCCGGCACGGTGGAGTTCGTGCTCGACGCCGACAGCAGCGACACCCCGTATTTCCTGGAGGTCAACACCCGGCTGCAGGTGGAGCATCCGGTCACTGAACTCACCACCGGCATCGATCTGGTGGAATGGCAACTGCGGGTTGCCGCGGGCGAGCCGCTGCCGCTGGCGCAGGAGGCCATCACCCGCAGCGGCTGGGCGATCGAATGCCGGCTCAATGCCGAGGAGCCCGAGCACGACTACCGTGCCAGTCTGGGCGCGCTGGTGGGCTATGGCGAGCCGCTGAAGCAGCCGGGCGTGCGCGTCGACAGCGGCTTGCATGCCGGCAGCGAAGTCACGCCGTACTATGACTCGATGCTGGCCAAGGTGATCGGCTATGGCGCAAACCGCGCCGAAGCCATTGCCCGCGCCCAGGTCGGCATCGCGCAGCTGCGCATCGAGGGGGTGCGGACCAATGCGGCGCTGCTGCTGCAGATACTGCGGCAGCCGGCTTTCGGCGATGTGTTGACCACCCGCTTTCTGGAGCAGCATTTCCCCCAGGGCCCACACCCCGAGCCGCAGGTGCAGCAGGCGCATGCGCTGGCCGTGGCTGCCGGCTGGAGTGCCGTGCAGCCGCTGGCCGCGCCGGTGTGGGGTGGGCTGCGGGGGTTTCGTGTCACCGCGCCCATGGGGCGCGGCGCGGTGGTGGCGCTGCGCGTCAACGATGTATCGGCCGGTACCGGTGAAGCGGTCCGCCTGGTGCAGATGCAGGACCGCTACTGGCGCCCGGACCAGCCGGACATGCAGGCCCAGGTGGCCCACCATGCCGATGGCCTGCGCGTGGCGGTCACGCGGGACGGTGTGCCGCTGGCCGACGTGCATCTGCGCCAGGGCGGCGGCATGCGCTGGTTCAGCTGGGCCGCGGGCCATGGCATGGTGTGGGATGTGTCCCACGACCTGGCCCACAGCCCACAGGCGGGCGGCGGGCAGAGCCTGGGCAACCACCTCTCGGCCACATTGCCGGGCCGCATTTCCGAAGTCATGGTGCGCGCGGGCGACGTGGTGCAGGCCGGGGACCCGGTGCTCACGCTGGAAGCCATGAAGCTCTACCACCAGCTCTGCGCGCCGCAGGCGGGCACGGTGCGCACGCTGCAGGTGCAGGTGGGCGACATCGTGGGCCAGGGCCAGTTGCTGGTCGAAATCGATCCCGCGCCGGACAATGCGGCAGCGACATAAACAGGAGACCGGTATGGCAGGTTTGTATTTCGAGGAATTCCAGGTGGGCCAGGTGTTCAACCACCCCTGGGGACGCACCGTCACCGAGTCGGACAACATGATGTTCTCCTGTCTCACGCTGAACGTGCAGCCGTTGCACATCGACTTCGAATTCGCCTCCAGAACCGAATTCGGCAAGCCGCTGGTCAACAGCCTGTTCACGCTGGGCCTGATGATCGGCATGACGGTGAACGACACCACGCTGGGCACCACCATCGCCAACCTCGGCATGAGCGACGTGCGTTTTCCCAAGCCGCTGTTCCATGGCGACACCATCCATGTGCGCACCACCGTCAAGTCGGTGCGCGAGAGCGCCTCGCGCCCGCTGGCCGGCATCGTCGAGTTCGAGCATGAAGCGGTCAACCAGCACCAGCAGGTGGTGGCCATGTGCATCCGCCAGGCGCTGATGCACAAGCGCCTGGCCCACGCCAAGGCCTGAGCATGGACGCCCCTGTTTGCGCGCATGCGCGTTCCTACCTGTTCGTGCCGGGCAACCGGCCCGAACGCTTTGCCAAGGCGGCCGCCAGCGGCGCCGACGCGCTGATCCTGGATCTGGAAGACAGCGTGCCGGTGGCCGAGAAGGCGGCTGCACGCGAGGCGGTGGGCCAGTGGCTGGCCGCATCGCCGCCTGCCGTGCCGGCCTGGATCCGCGTCAACCCGCTGACCAGCTTCTACCACCTGGACGATCTGCAGGTCGTTGCCCGTACCCGGCCGGCCGGCATCGTGCTGCCCAAATGCGAGGGCATGGACGACGTCATGTGGGTCGACAAGGTGCTTGCCGAAATCGAGCGCCGTGCCGGCTGGCCCAATCGCTCCATCCTGGTCATGGCCATCGCCACAGAGACGGCGCGGGCCCTGCAGCGCATCCACACCTTCGACCATGCCATGGCGCGGCTGGCGGGCATCCTGTGGGGCGCCGAAGACCTGGCCGCAGCGCTGGGGGTGCGCAGCCTGCGCGATGCGCAGGGCCATTACCTGTCGCCGGCGCTGCGGGCGCGCGACAGCGCACTGCTGGCCAGCCACGCCTGCGGTATTCCCGCCATCGACGCCGTGTACACCGGGCTCGACGATCCCGAGGGCCTGGCCGCCGAAACCCGTGCCCACCGGGCGCTGGGCTTCTCGGCCAAGGCGGCCATCCATCCGGCGCAGATTGCCGTCATCCATGCGGCCCTGCGGCCGGGTGACGACGACACGGCCTGGGCACGGGAAGTCATTGCCGAACTGCAGGACGGCGCCCGGGCCTCGGGCCGGGTGCGCGGCACCATGGTGGACCAGCCCCATCTGGTGGCGGCGCGGCGGATCCTGGCGGCAGCGCGTCCATAAGGTACAGGAGGGGCACAGGGCGTTGCAGGCGCCAGGCCGTGCAGGGCTTGGCCTGCCCGGGTCTGCTCAGTAGAGTGCGACTCAATCGCATTTTCGGAATGGGGCAGGCCATGCGCGCGTTCTTCACGTCGACCCACCGCTATGTCGGGCTGGGGATGGCGGTTTTTCTGTTCATCAGTGGCGTCACCGGCGCGGTCATTGGAGCAACAGCGCTACCGGCCCGAGGGTGACCTGCTCATCGCCAAGTAGATGGGCAGATGGTGGTGCTACATATTACGTAGCAAACTCGTGATGTTCTGCGCTGGCCACGGCCATTTTTAATCTGAAACGGAGCCGATTGCCGCCGGCGCAGCACCGGCGGTCAGGCTGCGGGAGGCACGCCCACCCGCGGCAGCTCGGCGCCGGCCTCGTCGGCCAGACTGCGCGGCTGGCGCCGCTGGAGCCACAGGTACAGGCCGCTGCCCAGCACGACGATGGTCGCGATGTCGAGCAGGGCCCAGATGATCTTCATCGGCATGCCGCCGTAGTCGCCGAAATGCAGCGGCTGCGAGACCAGCAGCGCGGTCAGGTACCACGGCAGCCGGGGCGCGGCGGTCACGTCGGCGGTTTTGGCGTCCACCAGCACCGGCTGCAGCAGCCGTGCGGTCAGCGGCTCCTTGCCGCGCAGGAAGAAGGTGTTGTGGTGCGGGCTGGAAAACGCTGTGCCGGGGAAGGCGATGAAGGCCAGCTTCATGTCCGGCGCGCGGG
>DASWYJ010000060.1:0-6457 GCA_036405035.1 Burkholderiaceae bacterium | reverse complement strand
CACCGCCACCCGCAGCAAGAAAAACCCGGGCAAGCGCCCGCACAAGGGCGGCTGATCCCCACCCGGCACCGGCGCCCGCCGGTGCCTGGCCGCGTCACAACGCGCGGCCCGTGACCAGCCGGTAACCCACGCCGGTTTCGGTCAGCAGATGGCGCGGCTGGGTCGGATCGGCCTCCAGCTTGTGCCGCAGATTCCCCATGTAGATGCGCAGATAGTGGTTCTGTCCCGCGTGGGAAGGCCCCCAGACTTCGCGCAGCAGCGGCCGGCGCCTGGTCGGCACCGACGTACTTCCGCGCCCACGCGGCGCACCACACGGGCCTGCAGGGACAATCATGGCCGCTCTCCGGAAGCGCCAGGCAGCCGGCCCAGGGCCACCACCAGCCCTACGGTCAGCCCCCAGAGCCCGAAGGCAAGTGCAAGACAGACAAGATCCACGGCGTTCTCCATGCAGCAAACGATGGAGCCAGTCTGGGCGCCCGCGCGTAAAAACGGCGCACAGAGTGCGCCGCCGGGCATCAAGAAACCGTAAAGAACGTGTTGACGATCTCTCGGAGCCTGTTCAAAGGGACCGCGTGGCGGCCTGCCATCAGCCGGCGGTCGTGCCGCAGCTGTGGCAGAACCGGGAAAAGGTGCTCTTGCGGGTCTGGCAGGGGCCACAATGGTCGTGCAGGCCGATGCCGCAATGCGGGCAGAAATCGATGGCGGTGTTCTTCAGGTCCACCGGGCGCTCGCAGCCGGGGCACATGCCCTTGGCCAGCCGGGCCAGCGCGGTGTCGTAGCTCAGCTCCTCGCGCCGCTTGGCATCGGGCAACTGCTCGGCCCGCTTCTGCCGCTCCAGGTAGCGGTTGAGCGCAACGATGGCCTGGCGCCCCACCAGGCCGGTGATGAGGATGCCCACCACATAGCGCACATAGCCGCCGTAGCTCGGCAGGTAGGGCACCAGTTCCACGAAGAAGGCGAACAGCGCAAAAAGGATGAAGCCCCAGACGAAGGGCCAGTAGGTGCCCTTGCGCTTTTTCACGAACAGCCAGCCGGCAATACCCAGCAGCGGCAGCGTGAGCGCCAGCCGATACAGGAACACCCGCAGTTCCTGGCTGCGCAAGGCCTGCTGCAACCCGGCCTGGCCGGACTGCTCCAGTTCATCGAGGCGGCTGCGCGCCTTGCCCGCAGCCTGCCGGGCGTCGAGCGCCGCCTGTTCCTGCGCCTCGGCCTGCTCCTGCGCGGCACGTTCGCCGGCCTTGAACTTGTCGAGGGCGGTGGTGCGGGCAATGAGCTCGCCGTCCTGATCGGGCCGCTCGGTCGCGCGGCGGGTGGCCAGCCAGTTGGAAAAGGTTTCGCGGGCGGCGGCGTTGTCGGCCTGCGCGGCCTTGAGCTTGAGCCGGGCCTGGTCGAGTGCGTCTTCGGCATCCTTTTCGGTGCGCTGCGCAGCCTTGATGGCGCTGCGGGCCGCTTCGGCCTGCGGCCGGTCGATGAAATCCTCCAGCGTGGCGCGCTGCTCGACCTGCGGCAGGTCGCCCACGATGGTGCCGCCCAGCCCGATGAGGAAGCTGGCAAACACCAGCGCCACCAGCCACAGGCCGCGGTTGAACCATTTTTCGGAGAGTCGCAAGGCCTTGCTCATGGCGGGTCCTTTCTGGATGGTTGCGATAGCGCAATCGTTCTAGCACATGCCGCAGGTCGCGCACCCTGCACGGCACATTGGCGCATCGGCGACATGCGCTGCGGGGGGCGCCCGGCGCAGAGCGCTCACACCAAACCGATTCTGATGAAAAAAATCACGGAAAACATGAATACCGAAGTTCGCAAAACCTTCAGTGTGGCGGCCAGGGATCGATAGTCAGGACATACCTGTTGCCTCTTTCTGGAAAACCGTCATGACCACTACCGAACTTGCCTCTCCCCCCGTCTCCACCGTCATCGGCGTTGACGCCCCTATCGTTGCACAGAACACGGCCGCGCCGCTCGCCGTGGCTGCAGCGGCGCCCGAAGCCGCCATCGCGGCTCCGGCCAGCCTCGGCACCCTGTCGGGCGCATCGCCAGGCACCCAGATCATCCGCGGTGAAGCCCGGCTGCCGGTGGACGGCAGTGCCAACCTGCTGGCCGGTGACCGCGTCCTCGTGCCGCAGGGCGGCAGCGCCAATGTCACTTTCCCCGGCCCCACGCCCAACAAGGCCCCGCTGACCGGCGTGCTGTCGGGTGGCAGCGATGCCACCATCGGCATGAAGCAGGTGGTACCCGGTGTGGAGCAGGTGGTGGTGGATCTGGCTGCTGGCGACATGTTCATGGCATCGCCCGATGATCTCGCCGACGCCGCTTCGGTGGCCGTGCGCAAGAAGGCCGCTGCAGGTGCCGGCTCCATCCTCGACGGCTTTGGCCTCGCGGCCCTGGGCATCGGTGGCCTGGCCGCGCTGGCATCGAGCCGCGGTGGCGATTCGGGCGGCGGCACGTCGACCATGATGCCCCCTCCCGGCAGCGGCGGCGGCACCGGTGGTGGTGACACCGGCGGTGGCGGTACCGGTGGCGGCAACAACGGCGGCGGTGGCAACACGGGCGGCGGCGGTACGACACCTCCCGTGCCAGTGGCCAATGGCCTGTTGAGCCCGACGGCCACGGTCGTCGACCATGCGACCAACGTACTGGGCGGCGGCATTCTGGCCGGCTCCGGACTGCCTGCCCTGGCCAAGCCCGTTGATGGTGTGGTCACCCAGGTCACCAATGGCCTGAATGATGCACTGGCACCGCTGGTGGGCGACAACTTCAACGCCAATACCCCGAACAACTTCGACCCGGTCGACAACGCCGTGACCAACATCACCGGCACCGTTGCCCCGGCCGTGGCTCCCGTGGTGGACAGCCTGCTGGGCTCCGGCGCCACCGCCTCGCTGGTCGACCCGCTCGTGACCCAGGTTGACTTCGCCACCGACGCGCTGAGCGGACTGGTCAGCAGCGTGGGCCTCGGGGAAGTGGCCAACGGCCTCTACGCTGTCGAACACCTGCTGACTCCGGTCACCAACCTCGTGGGCGACCTCACGGGCGGCCTGCTGGGCACGGTCGGTGACGTGTTCGCTCCCGTTACCGGCCTGCTGGGCGGCGTGACCGGTGGCACTAACGGCCTGGTGGGTGGCCTGCTGTCGCCGGTCACGGGTCTACTGGAAGGTGTTACCGGCAACCAGAGCCTGGATGTCGGTGGACTGGTTGGCAACGTTCTCACGCCCGTTACCGGCCTGCTCGGTGAACTGACGGGCAGCCTGGGCAGCATCACCGGCGGCGGCAACCTGACCACGCCGCTGGGCGAGCTCAACCTTGGCTTTGGCAGCAATGCCGGCTCTGCACTGGATGGCCTGCTTGGCACCGTGACCGGCATCGCCGGTGACCTGCTGGGCAATGTGCCGGTGATCAGCACCCCCGGTGCCGACAGCGTACTCGACACCGCCACCAACCTGCTCAGCGGCGCACCGGAAACCGCCACCGGCCTGCTCGGTGGCCTGCAGCCCGGCAGCCTGCCCGGTGGTGACCTGCTGAGCGGCCTGCTCGAAGCCCTGGGTCAGGGCGCCTCGACCGGCGCCTTCGCGCTGGACACCAACAATCTGCCGGTATCGGCCGACAGCCTGCTACAGGTACTGAGTGGCGCAGACCCCACCGGTGGCCTGCTGGGTCCGGTGACAGGCACGCTCGGCGGCCTGCTGGGCGCGGGCCCGGATGCCAGCGCATCGGTCAATGCCGGTGGCCTGCTGGGCAGCGTGACGGGTCTGCAGGACACCGGTGGCGCCTTGCTGGGCCAGATCCCCGGCATTTCCAGCGTGACCGACGCGGCATCGTCGGCCGCTGGCGCAACACCGCTGGGCTCCATTCTGGGGAATCTGACCCACATTTGAGCACCAGGCACCAAATCGATTCAGGATTCGACCAACCGATTTCTTCTCGCTCCCCCCTCCGCCGGCCGGTTGTTGCAGTTCCTGCAGCTCCGCCGGCGCTTTTTTTCGTGCTATCAATAAATTCATAGCAGAAATCCGTGAATTTGTTCACAAAGACCTGAAAACAAAAGTTCTTTGTCTGGAAGCAATGGCATATCAGGGCACAATACTTGCGGTTAACCCTTACGTACTAATCCCGTTCCTAACCAAAGGATATTTTGATATGCCAAATCTGAATTTGCTCACCATTCTGGGTCTTGACAGCACCACTTCGGCGCCGGACCGCCTGCTCGACCCGACGATTGTCACGGTGGATCACCTCACCGACGCACTTGACCATGGCGCCTTGGCAGGTTCTGGCCTGGCCGCACTGGCCGAACCGCTGGACACCACGGCTGCCGACGTGGTTGGCGCGGTCAACACCCTCATCGAACCGCTGGTGGGCGACGGCTACGCCGCCAACCATCCCAATGACCTGGATCCGGTGGACAACCTGGTTGGCAGCGTCGGTGCAGCGGTGCAATCCACCGTGGGCGCCGACATTGACGCATTGCTCGGCGCTGGCGCCACCACCAGCCTGCTGGCACCGCTCGGCCTGGAAGTGGATTACCTCACCGATGTGCTGGCCCATGAAGCCACCGCTCTCGGCCTCGACACCGTGACCGGCCAGCTCGGCGCCGTGGAAGACCTGCTCGCACCCGTGAATGCCGCGCTGGCACCGATCGAAGCCAAGATTTTTGCCCTGGGCGGTGAACTGGGCGCCCCGGTCACGGACCTGCTGGCCGACCTGGGCAGCAGCAATGGCCTGGCCGCAGGCCCGCTGCTGGGCAGCCTGCTGGCACCGGTTTCCGGCGTGCTGGACACGGTTCTCGGTCTGCTCGACGGCGTGGACATCTCGGGCACGCTGGGTACAGGCGGCCTGCTGGGCATCGTGCCTGGCCTCAGCCTTGCCGGCGAAGGCAGCCTCAGCCTGGTGGGTGACACCAGCGCGCTGGTTGGCCTGCTCGGTACCGTGACCGACACCGTCGAAGGCCTGACCAGCACCCTGCTGGGCAGCGTGCCGGTGCTCGACACCCCCGATCTGGGCGGCCTGCTGGCCCCCGTGACCGCATTGCTGGGCGATGTGCTGGGCACCGTACAGGGCAGCGCCTCCACTGGCGTGCTGAACCTCGGTTCGGGTGACCTGACCGCCCCCGTGACGACCCTGCTGGCGCTGGCCGAAGAACTGGACCCCACCGGCCTGCTCGGCTCGGTGGCCGCCGTCCCGCTGGGCCTGGGCGAAACGCTGCCGCTGCCAACCGGCTCGGTGGGTGTCGACGCCAGCGGCCTCGTGGGCAGCCTGGGTGCAGTGGAAGCCCTGCTGCCGCCGGTGCTGGGCCTGCTGCCCAGCATCTCCAGCCTGACCGACCCGCTGGGCGTCGTGGGCGGCCTCAGCCCCGTGGCGCTGCTGGGCCAGCTGCCCACGCTGTAATCCACACAGCCGCCCGCTTCGGCGGGCTGGTTGGTGAGCACGCACCCGCCTCGGCGGGTGCGGTCGTTTCGGGAGCCTGTTTTCCTCCGGAAACGGGTGCACGACCTCAGAGTCGCAGCACCACCGGTGCGCCTCCCAGCCGGGCCTCCTTCAGCCAGGCAAACACCGAATCCACCGTCACCGTCTCGATCCGGTCGGCAAACCGCTTCTCGTTCGGGTGGTCGTCGAAGGCCACATTGGCGGCGCTGACACGCCCGCCCAGCCGGGTCAGCGGCCCGATGGTGAGCACCGACGGCGCATAGCCCTTGAACTGCAGCCAGGCCTGCGCCGCCTGCCGCGTGGCAATGCCGGGCTCCATCGCGGCGGCCAGGGTTTCGATGGCCCACTGGTTGGACTGCTGGTACTTCTGGCTCCACGGGTAGGCCACCAGGTTGTAGGGCCGCTGGTGCATGGCCACCACCCGCACCGGGTCGGCCAGTACGGCGCGCAGCCGCGCCTGCACCTCGGGCGTGGGCACCACCCAGGCCGCCTCGAAACGCCACAGGTCATCGAGAAAGAATTCCCCCAGCCCCTGCCGGTACAGGGCGGCCACGCTGCTGCCGCATTCGTTGAGTTTGTGCAGCACCCGCCATACATGGCCACCGGCCGTGGTGGGCTGGCGGTAGGCAAAACCGAGGTGCGAGTAGCGCAGGTGGTATTTGCCCAGGTCCTGGCCGGCGCGGGCCAGCACCACCACCTCGGCGCCGCTGGCATCGAGCGCGGCCTGGGTGCGCGCCGCCAGTTCCAGGCCCCGCTCCAGCGTGGCCACGGTGGGCGCCTTCTGTTCACAGGAGCGGCCCGCATGGGCCGGCACCGCGAGTGCGCCCAGCAGCGCAGCGAAAACCAGGGAGGCTCCCCAGCGCAGAATGTTCCAGCGTGCCATGGTCGCCTCCTCAGTAGGTGATGCGTTCGCTGTGCAGCAGCGCGCGGCCCAGCGTGTTGGGGATGAAGGCAATCGCCTCGCCCGCCACCGACAGAATGCAGCCGGCACCCACCACGCTCACGACCACCGCAGTACCCACGCCCACCGACA